>NZ_JAKMPU010000019.1:0-4880 GCF_025771175.1 Campylobacter sp. RKI_CA19_01128 | reverse complement strand
GGATTATTTTTAATGAAAGTGATAAGGATATTAAATAGCATATAAAGCTCATTGTTTAGCAATGAGCTTATTGTGTTACGAATTTGCTTCTCTCCAATCATCACTTCCGCTTGTTCCAGCCGCTGTATGCTCCCAAATAACTTTTCTGTAATTTAAGGATACCTTAAAAAGCTCTGTTTTGTCATGATTGTTTGCTTCTTGAGCATTTGGCATTACTAAGGTAATATCTGTAATGATAGCATCTTCTAATTTAGTTGTAAAAAAATGTTCTTGTCCACCACTTGTTGATGTTCTAAACCAATGAACTTCAACACTCGGAAGTCTTTCACCTTTTGTAAGTGCATTGTAAAGTAGAGGAACTGCTTTGTTTAGAGAGCAAGTGAAAGTAAAAGGCTTATGAACTCTTTGTCCTGATGGTTGTCCACTTTGTTGATCAACTGGAACTGTTACAATATGAGAAATTTCTTGAGCCATAATCTCATCTTCGTGTCCTGCTTGATAGCGATTTCCTATACTTGCTTCTGTAGAAGCACCACTTGAAATAAGTCCTTGTGTTGAACCTTCGATTTTGATATATGCTGGTTGTGCCATGTTTTTCCTTATGATTATAATTTTAACTTTATATTTATATTAAAAGCTTTTAATATTTTAATACAAAATAAGTAAAAATAATATAAAATTAATAAATAGAAATAAAAATTATTTGAATTTATATTAGGAAAAATTATGTTTCAAAAAATAATGCAAATTTTAAAATCTAGGATTTTCGTAATCACATTAATACTTATTATTTTAGTTGTCTTAAGTTTATTTTTTTGGGCTTATGGTTCTTTATTTGCGTTTAATGAAATTTATGTTTTTAGTAATTCTTATTTAAGATTTGGGATAATTTTTATATTTTGGTGTTGTATTTTTTTGTTTTTCCTTTTAAAGCCTTTAAGTAATTTTATAAAATCTTTTAAGGATGACAAAAGAATAAGACTTAAAGAAATTAAAAAAGAATCTAATGAATTTTTATACAAAGCAAAAAGAAATTTCTTTATCGCATTAAAAGATGCCAAACAAACATGGAAAAAAGATATCAACACTAAAAATTTGCCTCTTGTTGTTATTGTGGGAAATGAAGGTGCTGGTAAAAGTACTTTTATAAATTATTCTGATATAGAATATCCTTTAAGTGATAGTTTAGAATCATATAAAAAGATGCATAAGTCTACCAATAATTTTAGCTTATATGTTTCCAAGAAAGGCGCTTTGCTTGATACTGAGGGAAATTATTTTTCTCAAGAAGATTTTTTTCATCCTAATAGTAGCGATGAGTTACCCGAAGATGATATAGAGAAAAATAGAGACTTTTTAATTAAAAAGAGCATTTGGCAAAATTTTTTAAAATTTTTAAATAAGAATTATTTTCATAGTAAATTAAATGGCATTATTTTAATAATTGATACTCGATTGTTTTTGGAAAACACAAAAGAATATTCTAATAATTTAATTCGTTATTTAACAAAAAGGGTGCATGAGTGTGAAAAAATTTTAGGTGTACAATTACCTATTTATGTTGTTTTTTCAAAATTAGATTTGATAGAAGGTATGAGAGAATTTTTTGATATTTTTAATGAAAAAATTCAAAAAAAAGCTTTTGGTATAAGTTTTGCAGAACATTTTAAAGAAGAAGATATTCAAAAGTCTTTTGAAGAGATAAGCAAATCTTTGTTTTTACGTTTTGTTGATAAAAATTCTTCTATATACACTATAGAGGAAAAAAATAAAATTTATTTATTTTTAAAGCAGTTGGATAATTTATTTGTATTGAGCAAAGACTTTATCGTGCAACTCCAAAATGAAAATATTTTAAAAAATAGTTCAGTTTTAAGAGGGGTATATTATGTAAGTGCTTATCAAGAAAATGTGCCAAGAAATTTTATGCTTGATACAATTTGTGAAAAGTATAATATAAAAAAACCATTAGCTCAAGTAAAACAGTCTTTTAGCAAGCAAAGTTATTTTGTTCAGTCTTTGCTTGAAGATATTGTCTTTAAAGATTCATCGCTAAGTAGAATTAAAAGTTTTTACAAAAAGATATCGCTTGTGGGTCTAACTATATTTTTGAGTTGTATGACTTATTTTATTTCATCTTATTTTATTCTTAAAAGTGAGCAAGAAAAGAAAATATCTCAAAGTGTTTATACAGATCTTTCATTTTTGTTGAAAAATATGCAAGATTACCCCATGATGAGTATAGAAGAGAAAGCAAAATTATTAGTTGATTTAAGAAATATACTAAGTGTATATCCACAATTAATCGAAAAGGCAAGTTTGTTTGAATATTTTAGCTTAAACATAACATATAAAGGCTTTAAAAAAGCACAAAATTTATATTATAAAATTAGTGAAGATGTGTTGAAAAATACCCTGTTAAAAGAAATGGAAATAATATTACAAACTGATGATAATTATGATAACTTAATTAAAACTTTATATGTATATAAATCATTGTTTGAGCAAAAATATCTTGATAAAGATTTATTAAAAATATGGATTAATGAAAATTGGAATTTTTTAGAAAAATATAAAATTTCTAAAGAAAATTTTCTATCTGGTATCGATGAACTTCAAAAGATTGATTTAAGCACTTCTCAGCAAGATGACATTTCGGTTAAATTATCTATTGAAAAACTATATAATGTAGCAAAAATTCAAAGAATATATACTTTACTTAACTTTATCATTCTAGATAAAAATAATAAAGTATATAATTTTAAAAATGAATTAGGATTTGCTGCTAACAATGTTTTCTCAGAGTCTATTAAAATTGATAGTATTGAAGAAATTTACACAAAAAAAGGTATGGCTGACTTTTTGCAAACGTTAAATGTAAAAATAGATAAAGCCATTGAGATTGATTCGTGGATTTTAAATGATTTGTCAAATTCTGAAAATAGAAGCAATATGGCAATGGGAATTATTAAAATTTATTTAACGCAATATCAAAATAAATGGCAAGAAATTTTAAATTCACTTGCACCAAAAAAGTTTATTTCCAAAAGTTCTATGCTAAATGAACTTAATATACTATCTAAAAAAGAAAATCCTTTAATGAATTTTATAAAAATTGTTAGTGTAAATACCAATCTCAACGATGCTACTTTACTAACTCAAGCATATAATCTCGGTGTTAATGCTGCTGAAATAAAGACAAGTTTTATGGGGATTACCAGTTCGTTTGATGCTTATCATAAAATTATAGAACAAAATTCTATTTTAAATACAGGTGCTACTGCTGTAGGTTTAGATGTTGGAAGTCATCAAAAAACCATGGAATTAATAAATACAGATTTGTCTAATATTCATAAAAAAATAACTGACTTTACAACAAATAACTCGCAAACTATTGAGGAAAAAATAAAATACGCTTTAAGCGATAGTAAAGATTCTAGCGACCCATTTAGTTCTCTTGAACAAAATATTAAAAATTTACCAAGTGAATTGGAAAAATATTATGTAACTCTTTCTTTATATGCTTGGAATATTATAGAAAACCATGGAGTTTCTTTGTTTAATACTGTTTGGTTGAATGAGGTTTATGCACCATTTGTTAATGATATAGCTCCTTTTTATCCTTTTAATTTGCTAAGTTCACAAGATTTAAGTATAGATTCTTTTAAAAATTTCTTTGGTAAAAATGGAATTTTAAATAAGTTTTATGAAAAATATTTAACAAATGTTCTAATTAAAAGAAAAAATGTTTACTCTATTAATTCTAAATTTAGCTCAAGATTAACTTTTTCCAAAGAATTTTTGGATTTTATTACTAAGGCTGGTAATTTATCAGAGTTAATGTTAAATGCAAATGATGTAATGAGAGTGCGCTTTACTTTACAAAGTCTTGACTTAAGTGCCGATTTTTCTTTTGTAAAAGTTCAGTATAATGATACTTCTATTATATATGATCACACATTGCATACAAAATTAGATGTTATAACTGATGAATTTAACAATGGAACTAGTTTTGATTTCACTGCGTATTCTTATTTAGATGCTAATATAAATTACACAAAATCATATAAAGGAGAATGGGCTTGGTATAAATTATTACAGGAAAGTAAAAATTCAAATTCATCTTACAGTGTTTTATTTAATGACAATAAAAAAATGTATTTTGATTTCAAACTTAATAATAACAACTCAGATATTAATAATATAATTATGATATTAAGTGATTTTAAAATAGTAGAAAATATAACAAAGGCTCAAAATGATAGATAAAGAAACCATAGGATTGATAATTGAAAATATTGACGAAAATATTACGAAAACAGTAGCTTGCGTATTTGATGAAACTGGTGGACTTGTTGGATCAAGTCCAGAATGTTTATTTTGGATACAAGATAAAAATAATTCTGTTAAAGAAAAACATATGAAGATTACTTTTGAAGAAGGTTTTTTTACTATGACGCCTATAGAAGGCAGTGATATTTTTTATAATAATTCTTTTTCTAGATTGGAAGATGGTTATGAAATTATTATCAACAAAGGCGATGTTCTAAAGTTAGGTCTTATTGAGTTGCGTTTTATTGATTCAAAAGAGATTAAACAAGAAACTTTAAAGCAAGCAAAAGAAATAAAAGAAATAGAAAAACACACACAGATGGATGAAATAGAGCTAAAACCTAGAGGAAAAATAGATGGTTTAGATTTTAAGGCAAAAGAAAACATTAAAGAACTTATTGAAACAAAAATAGATTATAGTTTTATAGAGGATAATAATATTAAAAATTCTGAAGTTATTATGGAATCTAATTCTTCTGTTAATTTAGATTTTACTTATGAAAATATAGGAAAAATTTTAGATAAATTGCAAAATGAATTATCACAAA
>NZ_JAKMPU010000018.1:0-11143 GCF_025771175.1 Campylobacter sp. RKI_CA19_01128 | reverse complement strand
ATGGGATATTGGGATTGAAATACAATTGAGTGTTTCTTGAAGATTTTCATATTCATTTATCCAATACAATTGTATTTTTTTTGCCCCAAAGGGTGTAACAAGCGTAAAATATCTAAAATCTTCTATTTTGAGATTAAAAATTTTATCAAATTCGATATAGTTCATTAAGCCATAATCTTTAAAATCACATTCTTTATATATGGATTTTAAAAATTTTGGTATTTCATTGACAATGAAAAGTATTTTTATTTTTTCTTTTGATAGATTAATAGTTAGTTCTTTTATTATATTATTTGGATATTCTTGTTTAATGATATCTAATAATTGCTTGTTGTTGCAATTTTCCAAGCTATCAAGTTTAATTTCAAAATCTTTTTTAATTTCTAATTTTGTAGGTGTATATTGTAATTTATGCTCTTTATTAGATTGTGGTAGTAGTATATTAACTTCTTTTTTATCTTGAATAATTATTTTAGCAATACCCATAATTTTTGTATTTAAATCTAGTAAAAATTGTAAGTCTTTTTTAGAGATTATGTTTTCTATATCTTTTTTAAAATTATTTAGATTTAAATTTTCACTAGATAAAAATTGTATAAGTTTGTTTAAAAATATAGGTTGAGGAAGTATCATAGCTCGTGTAATCCTAATTTTTTAAGCTCTTCCAAACTCATGGCTCTAATCAAAACCCTTTCTTCTGATTGTATTAAAGAAAATTCTTGTAATTTTTCTAAAGCTTCTTTATACTCTAAATATCCTAAAGGCTTATCTTCGCTAATGCTGAAAAAACTTAGCCTCCATTCTACTTCTTCATCTTCATTATCTAGTTTGAAATTTTCCCAAGGTTCTTTAAATAAAATAGTATCTGTATCTTCACTAAGGGTAAAATTTACTATTGTTCCATTTGGTATTTCATAAAGTTTAGGCATAGCTTCATAAGCTTCTTCCCAACGTTTTTGTAAAAAGTTTAAATCTTCCATAAAATATCCTTGTGTTAAAATAGCATTATAACTAAAAATTTTTATATTAAATCATAAGGAAAGTATTTATATAAAGCTAATCTTATTTTGTTTAATCATTCTGGCACGATTGATAAGAGCATAAAGGGCTAGAAATTCATCGTTATAGGTAGAAGTGTAATTATATTTTTCTAAAAATATAATAACTTCCCCATCAAACTCAATACTTCTGTATTCTATAATTTCTGCTTTAGTATTAGTGATAAAAGAAATATATTTATCTCTTTGTTTATCGTGTTTAATACCTGCTCGCATTGGTTTAAGTGCTTCATCATACCAAATCACTTCTAAATTTTCTTCTTTGATGATTCTTAGTGCTACTTCTTTTGTTAGATATTCTTTAATATCTTTTCCATCATATTTTTTCGCATATAATTCATCTGCAACATTTTATCAATAGCTTCTTTTTCACTATCAAAAGAATAGTTAAGACTAACACTCCCCCTTTCTCCAACATAGAAAGTTTCATATTTATTATTGTTAGGATTAAACCACATAGTAAGATGATATTCCCCTAAATGTTTATAAGAAGGATACCAAGTTGTATCAATCAACTTTTCTTCTTCTATAATTAGTTCTGCTTGTTCTCTTGTTGTTTTTTATCCTTTGTTTAGTCTATAAAATCTATATTAAAATACTTACAAGTTAAAGTAATATATTCTAAATCATTATCAAAATATATGTTTATCAACATCTCTTCTTCTTTTTCAATATAGCCTGTTATATCATCCCAATTATTTCTTATCAAATCTATAAAATTAGCTTCTAATTGATTAAAATTTTTACAATATGATTTTGAATGTAGTAACTTATAATCATAAAAAATAATTTGCAAATCTTGTATATCTTTTTTTTCTGATTTAAAAAATATTTCTAAAGTTTTTTCATTCATTGTGATAGAATAAACAAAAAAGTCATTTTTCAAATCTATTTTTACATCCTTAAGGTAAAATTCTCTTTTGAATAAACTTCCATGCTTTAAATTCTCAAATTTCATTATTTTGCCTTTTTAAATAATTTTCTACAATATCTAAATCTTTATGAGATATTGGCTCTACTAAACCCTGTGACATTCTATACTTTGTTGGATCTTGAGGATTTATATGTTTAGTATATTCTATTTTATGAGGTGTATCAATTATTCTCTTTGATGTCTTCTCATAATGTGGTTTACCATCTAAATCATATCTGGTGAGTTTATCTTTTGTCTTTATAGAAACACTATTATGTCCTCCATTTAAAGTATTTTTTATTTCCATGGCTCTTTGTTTGATATTTAAAATAATCTCCCCATCTTCAAGAATATAATCAGGACTTCTAGGTTTTGGAGTATCTTTAGGCCATATTCCATTATGTTTATAAAGATGAACTTCTTTATCGCTTACCCTACCTTTTTTATTTTCATTTTCCAAATATAAAAGCATTTTTGCTTTCTCTTTACTTTTTTCTCTTCTCCTTCTTTGTGCTGCTTTTAGCTTACCTCCTATCCCTTCCCATCTTATCTTGTCCCATTTAATCTTAGCAAGAGGATTAGCTTGTATTTTAGCTAAAGCAAATTTAATCTTATTTTTCTTAGGTATAGCTAATATAGGATAACCTTTATTACTTACCCCTATTAAACCCATTTGTAATACAGAATGTTTATGATTTACTTTATGATTTGAATAAGTATGAGCAAATACTAAAGCTACTTTAGTACAAGGTCCTCCTAGCATAGGTGGATTTACACATCCACTTATACTAGCTCCTTGTATTTCGTTATTAAGCATAATAGGAACATTGTCTGATTTTATTCTTTTAGCATTCTTTGCTTTTAACTTAACCTTACCTCCATGTATACACAATAAAGTATTATCTTCTAATATAGGATGCAAACAAGAAGTATCGGGACTTATATCAATATCTTCTATTCTAGGAAGAGTGATTTTTCTTTTTTTAGCCATAAAAAGCCTTGTGGGTTTGAAGTATGCTTTCTAATTGCTCATCTTTAGCATAAAGAAGTTTTTCTTCCAAAGAACAATCAAAATTTGAAGGAAAAGGTTTTATGGTATCCTTGCTTAGAAATTTTTGCCAAAGTATAGAGTTTTTTTCTGCTGAAAACTCCCAAAAATCATCTTTGTTATTATAAACATAGTCTTTATAATCTATAAAATTTACAAAGTTGATATTTACATTTTTTTGCTTAGAAAGCATACCTTGTATGTTTTCTTCTTCTGTGTTTTTTGGAATTTTATTATAGTTTTTAAGATAATGATTTATTCTATTGTTATTTAAGTTTTGATTTTCAAGTTCATTTAAAAGTTCTTTAGAATAATAATTTAAAAAATAATTATTTGCATATTCTTCTATATGCTCTTTAAAGCTTCTTTTATAAATTAACTCATCATAACTAATAGGGTAAGATTTTAAAGTATTATTTTTAGAATTTAATATATAATCATACCCTGCAAAAAAATAAGAAAAATCCATAAAGGCATAATCAGCACTTATGCCTTTACAAAGACTTAAAAAAATATTTTCAAGTTCTAAGATGATTTTTTCATCTTTACTTAAATTTAACTCTTTTTGAAGTTGTTCTTGGGTTTTTGGGATAAAACCATAATTAAGTTTATCTTCATAATTTTTTACTAGATAATTTAAATTCTCATCATTAAGATTAAAAGTAAGGTATAGTGATGAGTTGAAATAAATATCATATTTATTAAAGTAGGGTGCTAGATTATCTTTTTCTATAAGAGTATTGATTTGGCTTTGAGAGAAATTTTCTCCTTTTTCATCCCAAAAAGGTAAATTAGGGGAGAGGTTTTTAAGAGTTCCTATTTCACTTAATTCATCTTTTTGATAATATCTATGTAAAATGTATTTGCTTTTATCTTTGCATAAACGATTGTAAATTTGAGTATAATTTGAAGGTAAAAAATTTAACCATTCATCCTCACTGTGTAGATTTATACCTTCAAATTTATCAATACTAAAACAAGCTTTAAGTTCTTGTATAGCTTTTAAGGTATTTTCTAAATGTTTATTATAAAAATTATTTTCATTAGCTTTTTTAAAATCAAGCCATTCTTGTAAATTAAGGCGATTACCTTTTAAACTCCAAGCGTCAAGGTATTTTTCATCACTAAAAGTTTTTTTAGATAAAAGATGAAAGCTAATTTGATTGGCACTTAATGTTTGTTTCATTTAAAAGCTTTCAAAGCATCAATTTTTTCACACCATTTGTTAAAGTGTTGACATTTTAATCTTATGTTGTCTATACCAATTTCTTTTGCGATCTTGCTACCATGCAAAACTTTTTTATAGCTAGGAGAAGAAAAAATCTTTTTTAGCCTGTGTGACGGACTTGTTTCCTTGCTATTGTTGATGAATTCTGGATTATTGTATTTTTCGATAATACATTCTAATTCGCAAATGAGTTTTTCATCCCATTCAGCGTCTGCTTCAATGATTTTTGTAATATCACTAAAAAGCAAACTTTCAAATTCATGTGGTTGTATATAGCTAAAAAATTTATTTGTATCGCATTTTTGTTTAATTGCTTCATCAAAATCTTTTTGTATTTTTTCAATATATTCATATATATCAGTATTAGCTTTATTTTCTTTTAAAAATTCATCATCTAATCCATAATAATCAAACATAGTTGTCATAAAAGCTTGTGTGTCTTGTTTTAATTTTTTAACAATAAAATCAACCACTCTATCATACGAAAGCGCACCGCCTTTGTGTCCTTTAGATGTAGGTATTGTAAGTGGAGTGAGATAAATTTTGACATTGTGAAAATACGGACTTAAAGTTTCATTGATAAATTTTTCTTCACTTTGTCCTTCGCAAATTACATAGCATCTTATAATATCTGACATTATTTTGGTCTCCCACCTATAAGATTACTAGCCCAAATTTCTCCAAGTGTGTATTCTTCAAGCCAAGTTTGTAGTTTTTCATTGTCCATTCTTGTAAAAATAGATTGATCACCTTCTTTATCTACAACTATAATATCTTGTGCTTCAAAATGATTTATCAGTTCTACAGATTGAGAAGAAATAATGAGTTGTTTTTTTTGAGCTACTCTTTTAATGATCTCACTTAAAATTTTTAATGCATAAGGATGTAGCCCTAATTCAGGCTCATCGATAATAATTGTTCCTGACATTAGCTCAAAAGGCTGAAGCAATAAAGTAGCTAAGCATATAAACCTTAAAGTTCCATCAGAAAGCATATGTGCTTTAAAAGGAGTATCAGGATCGTTTTTATGGTACCATTCTAATTGTATATTATCACTATTTCTAAAAATAAATCCCCCAAAAAAAGGAGCAATATCTTGTATAGTAGTTAAAATTTGTTCATAATGTTTATTGTGATTATCATGGAGCATTTTAAGATAAGCTGCTATATTTTGTGCATCTTCTTTGAAAATAAGATTATCATTTGCATCACATATACTTTTCATTTTAGATGTATCTCCAGTATCATGAAAATGATAAAGCTTCCATTTTTTAATTGCGCTTATAGTATAATCAGCAACTGCTTTGGATCTAGAATATTCTTTTGCTTCAGAAATATTACTTTCGTATACATTCTCTCCTATAATGTATTCGTGAGGACCAAAATAAATTCTTTCTTTTTGTATAAGCATTTTGTTTTCTTGCGTGGCTACGATATCTACTTTATATCTATTTGGGTTAAAAACAAAATCAAAATGCAATTTTTCGGTTTCTTTTCTACCAAAATACAAAAAACTATCAGGTCCTTTATCTTGTGTATAAAATTGCAAATTTTTATTAAACAATGCATTAAGCATTTTAAATACCGAGATAAAATTACTTTTACCTGCACCATTTGCACCGATTAAGATATTTAAATTTTTAAGTTCAAATTCGGATAAATCTTTTATAGATTTATAGCCTTTGATTGTTATGTTATTTAGCATTTATATCCTTTAGCTTCTAATATTGAAGTTGATTATTTTTCTCTATTACCTTTAGCCTTTTTATTGCTTTATTTAATAAGAGACGATATTTATCACTATTATATTTATAATCTATAAAATTTACAATACTTAATTAGCACTAAATAGCATTTTAAAAGCTTTCAAAGCATCAATAAAATCTTTTATATCTTTTACTTGATCTTCTACCCAATCTTCCACTGTATAATCCTCATCACATTCGCTATCTTCACTATAATAATCTCCTCCTTCAAAATCAGCAGGATTATCATAAAGTTCCATTTCTATATGTTCTAATTCAAATTCCAAATCATTTATAAAATTTCGAAGAATCGTCCCATTAAAATTCTTTTTATCATAGTTTAAAATAGTGATTAGATTAGATGGTAAAACAACCTTATCTTTTTCATCAAATTTTAAGTTGTTGTTTTCTACTAAATTTTTATATTCATAACTTAAGATGTTACTTATGAAAGTTCTTCGTTTATGTTTTTTTAAACCATCTAAAGCACCTTTTACATAATTATCATTTTCAAGATAGTAATTAAACGCTTCTTGTATATCTTTATCTAATAAAATTTTATTTTTCATTGTTTTTCCTTATGATTTATTTTACCTAAAGTTAATTTTTATCACTCTACTCATTCTCCTTAGCCTTTTTTATAGCATCGTTTAAAAGTTTGGAGCATTCATCACGATATTTACCCAATAAATCAAAGTCAGTTTTTCCATTAATTTCACAATGAGAAGAATCATATGCTGGTAAATTATATTTTTTTCTAATTTGCTCTGAAGTCATTGCTCCTGCATCTTTTAAAAGCTTTTTATTTCTAGATCCTCTTGCATTATCTAAAGGAGTTCTTGGGGTAGCAAAATTCACATTAGCTCCTAGTTCAATTAAAAGCTTTGTAACCTTATAAGTTTCAGGTTCGCTTACAGCTTCAAATAAAAGAGTTTCATTGTATTCACTCTCTTGAATAAGTCGGGTTTGCATATCCACATTAGCCCCTCCTTTAATAGTTAGTTCTAATAATTCATAATTATTTTGCATAACCCAAAAATGCATAGGAGTTCTACCGGAAAATCCTTCATTATGCACTTCAAATTTAGCTCCACGATTGACTAGATATTGTATGATTTGAGAATTTGGGTTTTTAGCATTGAGTATATATGCGTAGATTAGAGCGTTTTTATAAATATTAGGCTCGCCTTCTACTTCTTTCATTAAGATGTATTTTTCATTAGCTTCTTTGATATGTTTCATGTCGGGAAAAGCAAAATTATATTTAGGATCTTTTAAACTTAAACCATACTCATCAAATAAATAATCTAAAATAGAAAAATCATTATTATTTTCTTCACAAGCAAATGCGGCCCTTAATAAGCTTGCTGCTGGATCAAATAAAGATAGCTCATAATCTTCATTATTATGATGGTATGTAAAATGTGCCTCATAAAAGCTTTCTTTTATGGGATAATCTTTTAAAAGATTTTTAACATTTTCTAAGTCATTATTACTAATAAAATCAAATAACTGTTTTTGAATTTGCATTTTTTCTTCAAAACTCATAGCTTTGATATTTTCTAATGTTTTCATTGTTTTTCCTTTAGTTTTTTTGTATTTGTTTGTTTTTGTTTAATTCTTCTTCTATATGAACAGGGTCATTTAAATTTAATCTTTTTATTACTATTTTATTAGGTGCTGCTCCTTTGATATGGTGTAGATATATTTCTTTAAATATTGTCTTTATGCTTCTGTGAGCATGTCTGTGGTAGATAAAACCACTTCTTGATCCTTTATGGTTTTTATTGTCTTTATTAAATATCTCTAGATTAGTTATATTATCTATTAATTTTGTGTAATGATTGCATAAAAATAAATAATCAAGCTCATATTCTCTAGCAAGTTTTAACTCAAAGCTTATTTGTTCTGTTAAAGCTTGATCTTGAACATTTTTAACCTCTACTAAAGTAGGGTAATCATTTAGCGTTACTAAAAAATCAGGTATGGTGTGATTAAAACCTTTAGTATTAAAATTAGTATCTAGTTTTCTTCTATTAGATAAATACCTAGTTGATCTTTTAGTAAAAAGCATAGAAGCAGCATATTCTCCTGCATCTCCTATATCTTTTGAATTGATATTTTTATTTTTTTGTTCTTCTTGGTTTGGAGTGGTGCTGTTTGTTGCCATCATATCTAAAGGATCTATATTTTTAACACTATCTTGCTTACCATTGCTAGTCTTTTGAGGGTTTTGAAGATCTTTTATAATGCTTTTATGTTTTTTAGCTTTATCTTGATTTCTTTGTAAAAATTCAAGTCTACCTAGTAGATTTAGTTCTTTAGGTGATTTGTTTTTATTATCTTGTAAGTCACTTATTTTCTTCTTTAATTCTTGCTTATCTGTAATAATATCTTTTAAACTTTCATCATCTTTAAGCAAGATTTTAGTCATTTCATCTGCTTTTTTCGCGCAAGCTTCTTGGATAGCTTGTGCTTGCTCTTTTTTATCATCTTCTGTAAAATCTCTATTGTCATTTAAAGCTTGTAGGAATTCTTTAGGGCTTTGCAAAACTAAATTAGGATTTTTTATTTTAGCTATGCTTCTTTGAAAGCTTAAATCTATATTTTTTTCTCCCTTTTTTCCTTTTCTAAAATCAGTCACTACAAAGCCCTTATCTTCTAAAGGCACAGGATCAAAGTGTAATGTTTCATTTTTATCTAAAGATACTAATCTTGGTATTAAAACATATTTTTTTTCTTTTAAGCATTTATCAAAAAAATCTGCTTCAACTTTAGCTATACCATTTTTTACTTCAAAGCCATCATATCCTAGCTCTTCATTTAAACTTTTGATATCATTATCTTTACTTGTATAAACATCGTAAAATATATCATAATTATCAGGATCGATTTGTCGTTGTTTTTTAGTTTGTAAGATGAAGTTATTTTCATCAAATTTATTTATCTCTTTATCGATTTTTTGTGCATAATCTTTTGTGATATCTTCTTTTTCATCTGATTGATCTTGAGAATTTATTTTTTTAATTTCTTGTTCTTTATGAATTGTTCTATTTTTATCTTCAAATTCTTTTCCATTGTTTTTATCTTCTGTTTGTAAATGAAAAGGCTTATAAAAATACAATTTACAATTTTCTAGTATATAAACCTTTTGAAATTCTTTAATATGAAAATTGACATCAGTAAAGTTAATTTTTATCACTCTACTCATTCTCCTTAGCCTTTTTTATAGCATCGTTTAAAAGTTTACAGTATTTTTCCATATAGCTTTTATCTTTTTCACACTCTTTGCTATCCCAGTATATATTGTATTTTTTATCAAGTTGTTCTGAAGTCATTGCTCCTGCATCTTTTAAAAGCTTTTTATTTCTAGATCCTCTTGCGATATCTAAAGGGGTGGTTGGGGTGACAAAATTTACATTAGCTCCAAGTTCGATTAAAAGCTTTGTAACCTTATAAGTTTCAGGTTCGCTTACAGCTTCAAATAAAAGAGTTTCATTGTATTCACTCTCTTGAATAAGTCGGGTTTGCATATCTACATTAGCCCCTCCTTTAATAGCTAGTTCTAATAATTCATAATTATTGCGTCTAGCCCAAAAATGCATAGGAGTTCTACCGGAAAATCCTTCATTATGCACTTCAAATTTAGCTCCACGATTGACTAGATATTGTATGATTTGAGAATTTGGATTATCGGCATTGAGTATATATGCGTAGATTAGAGCGTTTTTATAAATATTAGGCTCGCCTTCTACTTCTTTCATTAAGATGTATTTTTCATTAGCTTCTTTGATATGTTTCATATCAATAAGAACAAAATTATATTTAGGATCTTTTAAACTTAAACCATACTCATCAAATAAATAATCTAAAATAGAAAAATCATTATTATTTTCTTCACAAGTAAATGCAGCTCTTGTTATCAAGTTAAAAGGATCAAATAAAGGGAAGTCTCCATCCTCATCTTTGATATTAAGCTCATAACAAGATATTTTTACAGGATAATCTTTTAAAATATCTTTTACCTTGGCCAAATCATTATCATCTATAGCTTCAAGAACTAGATCTTCTAATTCATCTTTTTCTTGATAGTTCATAGCTTTGATATCTTCTAATGTTTTCATTGTTTTTCCTTTAGTTTTTTTGTAAATTGGGTTTCTTTATGATTTTAGTTTTAATTTAAGAAAATTGCTTTTAATCTGCTCTTAAATCACCTCCTTTTACCCTTAAACCTTTATCATCTATAATTACTTGCATTTTTCCTACTTGAAGTATAATCTTATCTTTTGTTTGTGTGATGGTGGTATTTTCACCTACTTGAGAGATGATTTGTTCTTGTGCTATTAAAGTACTTTCTTTATTAGCTAAAGTATTTATTTCATCAGCCGTAAAGGAACAATTATTTTTAGCTTTAAAACTAATAGAATCATCAGCTTCAGCTTTGAAATACTCATTTGTTTCTATGCTTAGATCTTTTTTGGAGTGAAATTTTATACTTTGATTGGTTTGAAGCACGTAAGAACCTTTTATGGTTTCATTTTTATTATGTCCTATTCTTTGGATAAAATCATTTTTGATATCTTGCTCTAGATTGTTGTTGATGATTACTCTTTTATCATTTCCTATTTTTTCTTCATGATTTTGTCCTATATTGACTTCATTACTAATTCCTACATTCAAAGTATTACTTAAACCCACATTGGTGTCTTTAGAAAGCAAGGTGTTTTCTAGATACTGCGCACCTACATTGACATTTTTAAAACCTATGATATTTTGCATATGCCCTAAGGTAATAAATTCAGTATATAAAGCTCCCACTTCTGAGGTTTTGTTATTTTTTATGGTTTGCTCATAGTTGTTGCCTATTTCTTCTTTATAATCTTTTTGTGCTAGAATGTAAAATTCTTCCTTGTCTATATCATTTTTTAAAGTGATTTCATTTCTTGCTTTTGCATCGGTATTATCTTTTCCTATAGTAGAATTAGAGATAGTTAAATAATGTTCGTTTTTATAATTTAGATTATATTCTGTATTTTCTTGTAGTTTAAGTTCATCTAAGCCTTTATTATACATAGGTATAGCACTTAGATAATTTAGTGTTTGTTCAGCGATTTCTCTTTTGTATCTTGGGTAGTTATATTGTGGCATAGT
>NZ_JAKMPU010000017.1:0-13106 GCF_025771175.1 Campylobacter sp. RKI_CA19_01128 | reverse complement strand
GTAGCTAACTTTGGTATAAGAATAAATATACCAAATACTAATTTTTATTTTACTCCTTTTTATGATATAGGTTATGCTTGGTATGAAAAAGATGGGGGTAGATTAGCAGATGAGCATTTTTTAGATGCAGTAGGCTTACAAGTACTTTATAATAAAACTAATGAGTATTATATAAAACTTGATGCAGCAAGAGCTGTTCATCAGTATAAATACGATGATGATCATAGAATGAAGTTATATTTAAGTGGTGGGGTGTATTTTTAACCACCACTTAAAAAATACACCCTAGTAGCTAAATCTTTAAAAGTTTTAGAGTGGATTAAACTTTGGCAAGCCTTAGACTTTGAAGTGCTTGCAAATTCACTTTGACTAAAAGCATTTAAAGCTTCATCTAGTTGAGTTTTTATACTTTGATTTTTAGGATCTTTCAAAGCTTGATTTTTTAAATCTGCTATATTTTGGACTTTGCTTTTTTGAGCATTATCTACCATAAGCGCTAAAAGCAAAACGCTTTCTTTATCTACAAAAAGCACCTTAAAACACTGCTCGTCATTTCCCACACTAAAATCAAGTTCTTTGGTGGAATTTTGCAAATTTGATAAATCTTCATTTTTTATATTTGCTACATTACTCATCAAAGCTATACTTGAAAGACTTTCATTTTTTAACACATAAGAACTTACATCATTGATAAAAGTTTTTAAATTTCCTAAAGCTTGAGCTGTACTTGCTTCATCTTTACTTGCGCTAAATTTTGGCAAAGCAACCGCAGCTAAAACCCCAAGTATAATCACCACAAACACAAGTTCTATAATAGTAAAAGCCTTTTTCATAATACACCTTGTAAATTTTTCACCTTAGGGCTTATAAGATCATCTTCAATACTTACAAATTCTTTACGCTCATAAGCCTCACAAGCTGCCCTTGCTATCATCAAAGCATTATCTGAACAATACTCAAGCGGAGCTAGCAAAAGTTCACATTGATAGCTTTGGCATAAATGCTCTATTTGACTTCTTAGGTTTAAATTTGCACTAGCTCCACCTACTATGCCAAAACGTTTAAATTTATACTCTTTAAAAATTTTTTCTAACTTGTTTAAAATATGCGCTATGGCTGCTTTTTGAAATGCAAAGGCTATTTTGCTTTTACGCTCTAAGCTTAGCTCTTCTTTTAAAATTTCCAAACGCACTTGGTTTTTAAGTCCTGAAAAACTATAAGCTAAGTCTTTAGAATGAAGTAAAGGTATGCTAAATTCTAAATCACTTTCTTTTGCATTTTTAGCTAAATTTTCTATGATAGCCCCGCCAGGATAACCAAGTCCCATCATCTTAGCTACTTTATCAAAACTTTCTCCAAAGCTATCATCATTTGTTCTTGCTAGTTCTGTGATTTTACCTTGCTTATCGATAAAAAGTACCATAGTATGCCCACCACTTACAAGCAACACGCCCATATCAAAACTAGCTTTTTTATCTAAAAACATAGAGTAGATATGTCCTTTTAGATGATTAATCGCTATAAGTGGTAAATTTAAACTAACAGCAAGCATTTTAGCCATAGCAACCCCACCTATCAAACTCACACTAAGACCAGGCTCATTTGTAACTGCTATGGCACAAAGCTTATCAAAGTATTTTTGGCATTTTTCTAAGATTTTAGGTAAGGCTTCACTGTGCAATCTTGCTGCAAGCTCAGGCACCACCCCACCATAAACACTATGAGCATTTTCTTGAGAAATCTTTGTATGAAAAATACATTCAAAGCTGTTTTTATCTATGATAGCAATAGAACTATCATCGCATGAGCTTTCTATGGCAAGGATTAAGCTTTTCATTGAAATTCCACTAAAATCATACCAATAAATTTGTCCTTTTGCTCTGCTTTTTCTATAGCTTTTGCAGGTATGTTTGCTTTTTTGATTTCTTTAAAATTTGTCTTTTTTTCCAAGGCTTGATCTGCTAAATTTGCATTTTTTAACTCATAAAATTCCACTCTATAAATTTTTCTTTTTTTATCTAAAGAATAACGACTTTGCATTTGATTTTTGCTAATTTCTATACCACTTTCATCATTGCCCCTATCAAAACCTATGACATTAACCCTTACACCTACAATAGAAGGAATTTTAAAGCTATTTTTTACCATGATTTTTTGAGCAAAATTTGTTTGTATGTTTTTTCCATCTACTATCATCTCAACACTATCTAGCGCATTTGAAAACTCAAAGTATTCAGGGTATAGTCTAGTTTGCAAGCGATTTCCGTAATTGACTGAGTATGAACTAGCGTTTGAAATCACTGCTGTAATTTCATTGCTTGCTTCATAATTTAAAGCTTGATTAACAGGGAAAGGCAAGAAATTTATAGCATTAGTAGGTTTGTCAAGATAAAGTAAAATTTTATCATTAAAAAGTCTTACCTCCAAAGGCTTTTCAATGGCTCTATAAACCCCATTTGGAGTTAGCTCAAAAGTTCTTTGAAATTCTATATTTGCCTTTTTTAGATAATACTCCACCGCCAAAAGATGATAATACACTCTTAAATGTGTTGGTAAATTTTTGCTCGCTTCATTAGCAAAGGCTGCTTTGTGATTTGACACTACAAAATAAGTTAAAGCCTTTAACATATCTTTGTCATTACTTTCTTGGGTTTTGGTGTTTTTTAAATGATATTGATGTTCTTCTTTTACTAAGGCTTTATTGATATTTTCCACCGCTTCTTTAGCTATGTTTTCTAAGTCTGCATATTTAGTAGAATTTACCTCGCTTTGATCGATAATGCTAGTATTGCCCCAGCGGTTTGGATTTTTATCTTTGCTTTCATATTGTGGTCTATAAAAACCACTTCCATCGTGTAAATTTATGACCATATTAACTTCAGGATCTAAAATAAGCTTTTTTATACGCTCTATGGTGTGAAAATCAGGATCGCTTTCATCTATATGGGCAAATTTTCTATTTAAATCTCCAAAATTTCCCCTATTTCTAGCAATAATACTTTCAAAAGCCAAATTTGGCGCAACGATGATTTTACCTTTAGTGATATTATAATCACTCAAAAGCAAGCTAGCCGCATGAAACCCACCTGGCTCATCTCCTTGTATGCCTCCAAGGATTAAAACTGTGTTATTATCATCTAAGCTTTTTCCATTTTCTTTCACACTAAAATCTAAAGCAAAAACCGCATTTATAAAAATCAAAACACTTAAAAAATATCTCACTTCATTTCCTTATCTAAATAAAGCCTTACTTGCTTATCGTACTCAAAAACATCTTCAATTTGGTTAATCTTTGGCACACCAAAATGATCTAATGCTTTAAAAATTCCTTTAGCGATATCTAAAAACTGCGCTTTATGAGCTAAAAATTGATACACCATATACTCATTTGCACTATTTATAATCACGCCCAAGTCAGGCTCTTTCAAAAGTTCATCTTTGAGTGAAAATATAGGATATTTTTTTAAACTAATTTTTTCAAATTTTAAACTTGGCATAGCTAACAAATCTAAATTTTCTATAAAGCTTTGATCATGCTCATCTAAAATCGCTTGAGCTATAGATAAACACATATTTGCATGAGAAAAATACGCACTTATACCACCGTCTTTAAACTCGCACAAAGCATGTACTAAAGATTTTCTTTCTATCAAGGCATCTATTTGTTTAATGCCATAAAGATGATAAGCTTCGATGATTTCAAAAAGCTTATTGCACATACTAGCACTATCTATGGTGATCTTAGCTCCCATACTCCAGTTGGGGTGCTTAAGAGCTTCTTTTACGCTGACATTTTTTAAATCTTTGATTTTATAATTATAAAAGGCCCCGCCGCTTGCTGTGATGAAAAGCTTTTTAATGTTTTTTCTTTTATCTATCAAACACTTTAGTGCTGCGTGTTCGCTATCTATAGCTTTAACCTTAGAAGTGTCAAAAAATTTCCCTGCTACTACTAGGCTTTCTTTATTTGCTAGGGCTAAAGTTTTACCAAGTTTTTGCGCCATAAGACTTGAGTTTAACCCCGCAAAACCTACTATAGCATTTACCACTAAAGAGCTTTTACACTCAGCTATCATCGCTTTTAAGCCCTCTTGAGCACAAAAGATCTTATCATGATCAACTAAGGTTTTATCTTTTTCATCTTGGATACATACAAATTTAGGCTTAAAAAGAGCTATTTGCTCATTTAAAAGCTTGATATTTTTACCACAAGATAAAGCTTCTATGCTTATGTTTTTTTCTTTAGCAATAAAAAGAGTATTAACCCCTATACTTCCCGTGCTTCCAAGTACAATCATACTAAAGTTGCCATTGCAAATGCTGCAATGATAACAGCATCAATTCTATCTAAAACTCCCCCATGTCCTGGGATTAAATTACCGCTATCTTTAATGCCTGCTTGTCTTTTAAAATAACTCTCAAGCAAATCCCCTATCACAGCAAAAATAGCTACGATTAAAGATATATAAATACTTTTTACTAAGCTAAATTCAAAAGAGCCTATAATAGTTCCTAAAATCCCTGCACAAACTATGCCACCTACTACACCTTCTAGAGTTTTATTTGGACTTGTTGGAGAAAAAGCTCTCTCACCAATGAGCTTTCCTATAAAATACGCCCCACTATCACAAGCAACAACAATCACTATAAGCCAAAACAATACAAACATACCCTCATAGCTTAATACTTGATAAAACATTAAAATAGGTAAAGTAGGATATATATAAGGCATAAGCTCATTTAAATTTTCACTTTTTTTATAAACTAAATATCCTAAAATCAAAATCAAAGCCATAAGGCCTATAAAGAAAGGTTTATCTAAAAATGCACCTATTGCAAAAATACACAAAGCCATAAAAGCACTTGCGTGTTTGCTTTTAAACATAGCTTTTGCTTCATTAAATGCCAAAAACAATAAAACACCAAAAATAGCAAAATTAATCAAAAAATTATCTACTAAAGCAACAACAGCTATTACAGCTATCATCACAATAGCACT
The DNA here is from genome assembly GCF_025771175.1 of Campylobacter sp. RKI_CA19_01128. Taxonomy (NCBI): domain Bacteria; kingdom Pseudomonadati; phylum Campylobacterota; class Epsilonproteobacteria; order Campylobacterales; family Campylobacteraceae; genus Campylobacter; species Campylobacter sp. RKI_CA19_01128. The sequence goes on along the minus strand of NZ_JAKMPU010000017.1, from coordinate 8,107 downwards.
AAGAATTCTTGTCTTTGAAAACATTTTTATCCTTTCTATATACTTAAATCAAGCAAATGAGAGCTTTTTTTGACTACTTCTTGCTCTTCTTGTTCATCTTCATCTTCTTGCTCTTGTTCTTGATGATGTTTAGAATGCTTCTTTTCTTCCTCTTGTCTTTCTTTTACCTCATCACTTACTTCGTGAGTTTGATTAACTTTTTCAAGTTTTTCAACCGCCTTTTCCTTTGCTTGAAACTCACTCATATTTACCAAAGTCGCAAAAGAGTCTTTTGCTAGTTCATTGCTCACTTGTGCTGAATGCACTGGTGCATTTTGGTTAGCATAATTAACACCACCTATGGGACTTATAGGCATATTCACTCCTTTAAAATGCTTATAGTCTTATAATTTGTATAATTTACAAAAGCCTTCTCTCTAACTTTAACAAAATTCTTACTCGTATAATCGACCAAATAAGTTCCAGAACTTAGCTTGGAAAATTCCACACAAAGCTTTGCGGCAAATTCTAGCACTAATTGACTTATTTTTAATTTATTTGAAGTAATGATCACATGTGCACTAGGATAATCTTTCACATGCAACCAAATATCATCTTTTTTAGCTATTTTTAATAAATACTCATTAGCTTTTTCATTGCGTCCTACACTGATTTTAAACTCATCAAAATAAAAGCTACTAACCCCTGCGTTTAACTCTTCTTTTTTGGTTTTTTTACTTTTTTTAGGCATTAAAACTTCTAATTCTCGCAAAGAAGTGCTTTTGGTGATTAAATCTTTTAAATTGATTAAAAAATCAAGTTTTTCACTTAAAATTTCTCTTTCTATATTGATATTTTTAGCCTTTTGTTTTAGCTTTTTAGCCATTTTGTAAAATTCATTTGCACTGTTTTTAGGTGTATCTTCGAGTTTAAAAGCAAGTTCATTTGCATTAAAATCTTGCAAAATAAATTCTCTTTGATAATCTTTTAAAGAATTTAAATTAGCAAATAAAACATCTGCTTTTTGGCTTAATTCTTGAGCTTTTTTTAATAAATTACTTTCTTGCTCTAAATTTTCTATACTCTCTTTAAGAGTAAAGATTTTTTTATCTACATTTAAAAGTTTATTTTCTTTTATATCTTTTAAGCGATCTTGTTGTAACTTTTTAGCACTTTCTTTAAAATACACATTAAAATCATCAATCTTTACAAATTCTTCTTTAATCTCATAAGCTTTTAAAGCTTGGAGTTTTTCGCCTATTTTTACAATACGATAACTTTTATCTATATGACGCAAAGCTTCTATGATAATATCATTAGTGTCTGTGATGATTACATTAGTGTTTTTTCCTGTAAATTCAAAATAAATCTTAGCCCCATAAGCTTTGTAAGATTTTTCTGATAAAACTTCAAAAGATAAAATTCTATTATTTTCTAATACTTCTAAATTTAAAATCTTTGCATTAGAGAAGTATTTTTTTAACATAAAATCAAAAGGTGCGTTATAGACTTTTGCTTGGAGCTTATCTTGGTAAATTCCACTTTTTCCGCGTGTTAAATCTAGTATAAAAGCTTGATGATCTAAGCTAAGTTCTAAGATATTATCATCAAGACGTTTGAGATAATTTAGCCTTTGAAATTGTTTAAAATAATCTTTTATTTGTATTAAATCTGTATATTTCATAAATGTATTATAAAATATTTTGATGAATTTATGAGGTTTTTATGAGTGAAAAAATTCCCTATCCTTGCGTGATTTTATGTGGCGGAAAGTCTTCACGCATGGGAGAAGATAAAAGCTTATTACAAGTAGATGATAAAAACTTAACTCTTTATCAATATGAAAAAATGTCAAGAATTTTTAATCAAGTTTTTATTAGCGCTAAAAAAGATAAATTTCATCAAAAAAACTTAGCACTTATTTTAGATGAGGATTTAAACAACTACTCCCCACTCGTTGCCTTAAATTCCATACTCAAACATTTTCAAAACACCTATGTATTTATCCTTAGCGTGGATACTCCAAACATAAGCAAAGAAAGTATTTTCAAACTTTTTCATCATCTAAAATCACAAAATATACTCTTAGCAAGCACAAAAAAACACAAGCATTATTTATGTGGATTTTATCATGGTAGAAATTTTGAAAAAACTTTGCAATTTTTACAAGAAAATAACCACAAACTAGCTCTTTTTTGTGATACAATGAAAGCAGAATTTATAGATTTTAAAAATGAAAATGAGTTTACAAATTTAAATTATTTTAACGAATACAAAAAGTGGCTTCATGAAAAAGACAATTCTACCCATACTATGCGCTTTTAGCGCTTTAGCAAATGAAGATTTAATCAATCAAGCCTTAGAATATGAAAGACAAGGTGAGTATAAAAAGGCTATGCAAATTTATAAAAGCTTAGCTTTAAAAGATACAGTAAAAACAAAAAATTTAGAACTTTCTCTTAACAATGAGCAAAATGCAACAAAAGAACATAAAATAGATGATTTTAACCCAAGAAGCGAAGCTTTAGCAAATTACCTTGGCACAGAAAAATCATATAATCCTTTTGGTATTAGCACGCATAATCTTAGTTATTTTATGCCTGTTTCTTATAGTTTTAGCAAAAAAGATTATAAAAGCACTGAAACTAAATTTCAAGTAAGTCTTAAAAAAACTCTTTTTGAAAATCTTTTGGGTTTAAACGAAAGCTATAACATAGCTTATACACAAATTTCGTGGTGGCAACTTTATGAGCATTCATCACCTTTTAGGGAGACTAATTATTTGCCTGAATTTTTCATCAATTTTCCTATAAGTGGGCATGGAGCTTTTGAAAATTTAAAAAATATACGCGTTGGTTTATTACACGAATCAAACGGGCAAGATGATCCAAAATCAAGATCTTGGAATAGAATTTATCTAAGCAATGCATGGTTTTTTGGGGACTTTGTGTTTATACCTAGGGTTTGGCTAAGAATTCCTGAAAAAAGCTCAGAGGATGATAATCCCGATATAGAAAAATATTTGGGTAATTTTGATATCAATCTTGCTTATACTCAAGATGATTATTTTATCAATATCTTATGGCGTAATAATTTAAATTTTGCTAATAATCGCGGTGCAGTGGAAATAAGCGGAGCTTATAAAATCTCTAACAATGGCTTGTATATTTACACTCAGTATTTTAACGGATATGGTGAGAGTCTTATTGAGTATAATAAATCTTCAAGCAGACTCTCAAGCGGAATTTTGCTAATGTATTAAAGCAAACAAAATGCTATAACACTACCTAAGATAAGTAAAGAGCCATTAAAACATAAAAATGTTGGTATACAAGTATCTTTGATGTGATCACCTTGCTTATCTGCATTAAGCCCTACACTCACTCCCAAAGTCGTCTCACTAGCAGGCGATCCTGCATCGCCTAAAGCTCCAGCAACACCGATGATAAAAATAATCGCAGCAGGTGAAAAACCAAGCTCTATACATATAGGGCAAAATAAAGCAGCGATGATAGGAATAGTACCAAAAGAACTACCTATGCCTATGGTGATTAAAAGACCTATGGCTAACATGATAAAAATAGCTAAAAAGTGACTTTGTGCCATAAAAGGCACGCTTGTTTTTACAAGCTCAGCTATACCCCCACTTTGTTTTAAAACCTCTCCATATCCTGAAGCAACAAGCATTACAAAGGCTATATAACCCATGATTTTAAGCCCATCATCAAAAACTAAATTAACTTTGTTATACTCTACTCCACCTAAAACCACCATCAATACAAAACCTAAAAGCCCTGATAAAGGTAAATTATGCGTTAAAATTTGCAAAATCAAAGTCAGCAAAAGACCAGCTAAAACGCCCCATTCTTTTTTACTCATTTTTAAATTTTCAAAATCCATTTTAGCAATTTGCTCTTCTTGATATTCTCTTGGCTTAGCATAAAATACAAATACAGCTAAAAACAGACCAACTAGCATACAAATAGCCGCAAAAGCCATAGTTTGAGAAACTTCTCCTAAGCTAATTTGCACTCCATTTGAATTTAAATTATCCACAAGCAAAGTTTGAAAAATAAGCCCAAAACCTAAAGGTACCACCATATAAGGTGTGGTAAGTCCAAAGGTTAGCGCACAAGCTATGGCTCTACGATCTATTTTTAACTTATTAAAAAGTTTTAACAAAGGCGGGATCAATAAAGGCACAAAAGCCACGTGGATAGGGATTAAATTTTGTGAAAAACAAGCAATAAATGCCAAAGAAAGTATAAGTAAGTATTTTTTATGTGAAATATAATGCGAAACTATTTTAATCAAATATGCTGTTAAATTAGTTTTTGATATAGCAGCAGCCACCGCTCCAAGTAAAATATAACTTAGTGCTGTTTGTAAATTTCCTTGCATACCGTCAATTAAAACTTTCATAGAATCCATCATAGCTTGTGGAAGTTGAGTAAAAAACTCCATCAAAGTTAAATGTTCTATATGCATAAATTTAGACCAAACGCCCACAAAAAGCCCAGAAAGCAAAACACTAAGCAAAACATTAAACCTAAAAAAACACAAAAGCGTCATTAATACAACGCCTATAAATACCGGATTAGTCAAAAGCATTACATTCCTTAAATCAAAATAATTGCACATTTTAAATAATTTTCTTTAAAATACCATTTAAGTTTAAAAAATTTAAGCAAAAATTGCAAAATAAAAGCATAAAATGATAGTTTTTACTTTAAAAAAGGATACAAATGAGAAGTGACGCAATCAAAAAAGGACATTTAAAAGCACCAAATCGTTCTTTACTTAGGGCATGTGGCTTAAATGATGAGGATTTTGACAAACCTTTTATAGGTGTTGCAAATAGCTATATAGATATCATCCCAGGACATTTTTTCTTAAATGAATATGCAAAGATCATCAAAGATGAAATCCGCAAAAATGGTTGCATTCCTTTTGAATTTAATACTATAGGTGTAGATGATGGCATTGCTATGGGGCATGATGGTATGCTTTATTCTTTGCCAAGTCGTGAAATCATTGCAAACTCTATTGAAACAGTGATGAATGCACACCAACTTGATGCACTAATTTGTATCCCAAATTGTGATAAAATCACTCCAGGTATGCTCATGGGGGCTTTAAGAGTTAATGTGCCGACTATTTTTGTGAGCGGTGGGCCTATGCGAGCAGGGGTAAATAAACACGGAGAAAAAATCAGTCTAAGTTCTGTTTTTGAAGCAGTGGGAGCTTATGAGGCTAAAAAAATCAATGAAGATGATTTAAAAGATATAGAATGCAAAGCTTGTCCTAGCGGTGGATCTTGCTCGGGTATGTTTACTGCAAATTCTATGAATACTTTATGTGAAGCTATGGGCATAGCGCTTGAAGGAAATGGAACTATTTTAGCACTTAGCAAAGAAAGAGAAGAGCTTTTAAGAAAGGCTGCGCGTAGAATTTGCGAGATTGCCCTAGATGAGCGTTTTAAAATTCGCAATATCATTACTAAAAAGTCCATTAATAATGCTTTAGTTGTTGATATGGCTATGGGTGGAAGCTCAAATACTATCTTACATATGCTTGCCATTGCTTATGAAGCGGGTGTAAATTTGGATATAAAAGAACTCAATCACATCAGTGCTAATGTGGCTCATATAGCCAAAATTGCTCCATCTTTAAATACTGTTTATATGGAAGATATACACAAAGCAGGTGGAGTAAGTGCAGTAATGGCTGAAATAGCTAAAAAACCAGGCCATATTTTAGAACTTGATACTCTAGATATTAGCGGAAAAACTTTAAAAGAGCGCATTGAGAATGCTAGCATTAAAGATGAAAATATTATAAGAAAAATAGACAATGCCTATTCGAATGTAGGTGGACTTGCAATACTTTTTGGAAATTTAGCAGAGCAAGGCTGTGTGATAAAAACTGCAGGTATTATGGGTGAGCGTAAATTCAAAGGTAAAGCGGTTTGTTTTAATTCTCAAGAAGAAGCCATTAAAGGAATTATAAAAGGTAAAGTTAAAGAAGGCAATGTGTGTGTGATACGCTATGAAGGACCAAAAGGTGGACCTGGCATGCAAGAAATGCTTAGTCCAACTTCATTGCTCACAGGCATGGGACTTGGTGCTAAAGTAGCACTTATAACAGATGGTCGTTTTAGCGGAGCTACAAGAGGGCTTAGTATAGGTCACATTTCTCCTGAAGCTGCAGAAGGTGGGCTTATAGCGCTTTTGGAAGATGGTGATGAGATAGAAATTGATGTGGATAATTACAGTATCAATGCAAATTTAAACCAAGATGAAATCACCAAACGCAAAGCAAACTTTAAAATGCCAAATAAACAAATAAATTCAAGATGGCTTAAAATGTATCAAAAACTTGTAAGCAATGCTAGCAAAGGCGGGGTTTTAGACTTAGAATAATTTTCTTAATTTCTTAGAGAAATTAAGAAATATCTTTTAAATGTGAAAACAAAAATATGAAAAATTATGTTAAAGTGGCCGGGAGAAAGGGATTCGAACCCCTGGAGGTGTGACCCTCAACGGTTTTCAAGACCGCCGCTTTCGACCACTCAGCCATCTCCCGAAAGAATAAAATATCAAGTGTTAACATCGCATTGGAGGCGACATCCGGATTCGAACCGGAGATCAAGGCTTTGCAGGCCCATGCCTTACCGCTTGGCTATGTCGCCTTGAGTTACCAAAAAGTGGTGCCCGAGGCCGGACTTGAACCGGCACGGAAGAAAAATTCCGAGGGATTTTAAGTCCCTTGTGTCTACCAATTCCACCACCCGGGCGGGTGATAATGGAGCGGGAAACGAGATTCGAACTCGCGACCCCAACCTTGGCAAGGTTGTGCTCTACCCCTGAGCTATTCCCGCATGTAAAATTGAAATTATATCTATTAAAGCTTAAAGATATATAAAAAATAATTTAAAATAATTTAAAAAATTACAATAAACAAATAAACTTATTAAAATTAATAATATTTTTATAATCAATATGTTATAAAACTGGATTTGATTTAATCAATTTAAAATATTGCAATGGAGGTATTTATGTTCAGCTTTAAAAGCTTATCAAGTAAATTAACATTTATAACCTGTTTGTTAATTATAGCAATTTTAACCGTAGTTAATGTTATAAACTACTATGAATCTAAAAAAACAATCAATGATTATCTGTATGAAATACAGATGAAAACAATGCTAGATGTTGCAAAGGTATATGAACTTTATGGTAGTTCAAAAAGAGCAGCAATAAACTCTCTTGGACACTCGATCTCTTCCAAGCCAAATATGCATCAAGACGAAATTATAGATATTTTAGGCACCTTAAAACAATCATCAGATTTTGAGCTTGTTTACATTGGATTTGAAGACACTGGTAAAACTTACAGATCTAACAAAGTTATTAGCGATATCACAAGTGGATATGATACTAAAAATAGACCTTGGTATAAAGAAGCAAAAGCTGCTGGTAAACTAATCGTTACCGACCCTTATGTCTCTGCTTCTAGCGGTCAAGTAACTGTAACATATGCCGCACCAATTTATTCAGATGGCAAATTTATAGGTGTTGCAGCAGGAGATTATGACCTTTCAAGGTTTTCAACCGATGTTTTATCACTAGGACACTCTAATAGTTCTTATGTTGCAGTTTATGATAGAGAAGGTGTTATAACCTTCCATGAAGACAAAGAAAGAATGCTTACTAAAAACGATTTAAGTATTAATATAGCAAATGCTGTAAAAGCTAATCCTGATTTAGTTGATCCAAGTAAAGAAGAAACCTTATTTTATGCTAAAGATGGCACAGGTAAAACTCAAGTCGCAACATGTACACAAAGCTTAAACCCTAAATATATAATCTGTTCTATCACAGAAGAATCTGTATATACTGACGCAGTAAATAGATTGTTATTTCAACAAATTATAATTGCTATTATAGCTATAATAATAGCTTTACTTCTAGTAAGATTTGCTATTATTAGAAATTTAAAACCTATTGCAATAATTACTTCTGGCCTCAACTCTTTCTTTGACTTCATCAATCATAAAACTAAAGATTCTGCTATGATAGATGTTAAAACAAATGATGAGCTTGGTGCTATGGCAAAAGCTATTAAT
>NZ_JAKMPU010000016.1:0-13188 GCF_025771175.1 Campylobacter sp. RKI_CA19_01128 | reverse complement strand
GTTGAAGTAGAGTTTTGGATTAATATAAGCTTGTTGTTAATTTATGGTTATTTTCATAATATTGGGTATTAATAAAATTTAATAATATCAATAGTTTAATAATAAAAATTCAGATCTTATGTATTTGATTTTAATATAGATGAATAAATGATATATTTTGATAAATATAAAAATTATTCATGAAGTTTAATATGTATTATTTCGTAATTTTTTATTTTTTTTCCTAAAATTTTACCCCATCCTAATTTGGAGTGAGAGTAGTCTCCTAGCTTAAACAGCATTCTTTTATTAAAAATAATTTTAAGATATAAATCAACACAAAATTCATTGTTAGTTAGAAATAATATACTTTCTTTAAGCTCTTTGTATTTTTCTGCGTTTGGAAAGTATTTTAAAGCTTCATCATAGTGTATATCTTTTATATAAATAGCTATTTTATTTTGGTAAGATAGAAATTTTTTTCCCAAGATTAGATTTTTTCCTAAAATATGATTTTTACTTCCTAATTTATTTAATTGTATGTGTCTTATGTAAATTTGATGGGGTATATTTTCTATAATATTTAATTGATTTTGTAAATTAAAAGTGATTTGTAAAATTCTTTCAATATAACTTTTAGGTCTTCTTAAACTTAGTAATAACGGTGCAAAAGGTAGGTATCTCTTTGCAATTTTTATGTCATTGATGCCTAACATAGAAAATAGTATTTTAGAAATTCTATCGCTGAAGTTAATATCAAAACTTTTTGGATAATTGTTAAGAGTAGTAATTTCAAAAAAAATCCAAAGAAGATAGTGATTGAAGAAATCAAAAAATAAACTCCATCCATCCCCGCCATCCTCATTCCTAGAGAGCTTGTCTAGTATATAAGAAGGGAGTTGTGATGTATTACCTTGTAGACCCATAAAATTAATCATAATTTCAATAGGAAAATCACTAATATTTTTATTGAATTTTACATATTCGATTTCTTTGTTGGGATGCATTAGGGCATTATTTACCCTTAGAAAAATATCTTCTTTGGGATGATCTTTTAATAATTTTTTAAGAAGTTTATAAAAGGTATAAGAGTTTGCATTGTTCATAATATAGGTTTAATTCCTTTTTTAAAAGGATAATGTATAGTTGCTTTTGAGTTTATGCATTTAATTTTTAATTCACAAAATGAATTAATACTCACAAAGGATGATAAAAATTCTGAAATTATTAATCCTAGCTTATAAACTTCACCCAAAGAATAAAATTTAGAATCATCTATACTTATAATACTCATAGTGCCTTTTTTTGTAATATGCTCATCAATTAAGTAGCTTGGTTTTGACTGTATGTCAATTATTGAAGAGGTAAGTAATTGACATACTACTTCAGAAGTTTTATCATCGGGAAAGCTATAGCTTTCTAAAACTTGAAAAAAGGATGTTTTTGTTAAAAGAGTTTGGTAACTAAATGACAAAATAGAAACTAATTTCCATAAAAGATTACCATTGGTTTTAACTTGCTTGATCGACGTTGGAATGGTAATGTTTTTCGTAATAGCATCTTTATAAAAAGGTATAAGATTGATATCGCCTATTTTTAAATGGGTCGGTAAATTTTTATTACAGCATAATACATCTATTGTGATTGTTTCATTTGTATTGTTTGAGGAAAAAAACGATATTTCTTTGAAGTTATCTTGCTTGGAATTTGATTTATTTGTAATGTAGTAAAAATCTTGTATTTTATTTTGCATAAATTCAAAACGTTCAAAATTTTTATAATTTTTTAAAATTCTACTCCCGCTGTCGCTATTATGTGCTTTGACTTGTTTTATTTGAACTATATCATATGCATTTAAATTTGTTCTATCGATGAAAATTCTATATCCATTTTTCGAGTGATTATTGATGATAGGTTCTGCTGTTTTTTCGAAAATATTAATGATTGGTGTTGTCGATAATGAGAATAATTCATTTTTTATAATACAATTTTTAGGAAGTGTCTTATTAAATTTAAAAAAAATGCTAATTAACTTACCTTTACACTCATGTAAAACATCCAAGCCTTGTATTGAGATAAAATTAAATTTTTCAGGCAAAAAAAAGTATTCTCTTAGCAAGGAAAAAGATTCAAATCCTAAGTCATTATAAAATAGGCAACTTTCGTTTGGCTTTAAACCCATAGTTTTAATATTATGGGTATTTATTTTAAATTCTTCTTTTGTGTCATGAGATATGATTTTTATTTCTTCTAAATATTGATGCATATAAAAAAGTAATGTAGATGATGTGTAAACATCATCCCCTAAGTATATACTTAGTTTATCTAAACCTAGATGTTCTATGTTTAAATCTTCTCTACTAACTCTAAGTTGTATATCTAATGTATGATATTGTCTTTCACTTCCTAAAAAAACATTCTCTATATTTAATGGATATAGATATACATCATATACTGTTTTAAATTCACATTCACATTTTTCTATAGATACAGATTTAACTGTACTATTTTTAGGAATAATTAATCTGTTGAGTTTGCTGTTTTCGCTAAATTTGAATTCTTGCATACACATAGAAGGTAGAATGTTGGTGTAATTTGGAGAAAGAATATTAATTAGAGATTCTGCAATATAGGGTATATTTTGATCTAATTCTTGATGAATTTTAGAGGTTAATATTGCTAAATTTTCAATAATTCTTTCTATATCTGGATCTTTACTATCGTAAGATAAAAAAGGGGTTAACTTGGGAAATTTATCTATAAAAATTTTCCGAGCATGATTAAGATAAGCAATCTCCTTTTGATAATAATGTATATCATCTTGTGTCATTTTAGATAACCTCGCAATATCGATTATTTTTAAATATAATTTCAATTGCAAATTCTTTAAAATTATCATTACAAAAAACACATTTTAGTAAAAATGAAAGTTGCCAAGGTTTTAAAGAATCATTATATGTGATAGAATTAATTATAATTCTTTTTTCGTATTTACTTATGAGTTTATGAATTTCTTTTGCCATGTTCAAGCAAAGTTCTGTCGAGCTTAAATTTAGATTTTCCATACTAGATAATCCAAAATCTTCAACACTTAAGCAGTCATCAAGTTTTGCATTAAGCAAAACTTGTATATTATTTTTTATTTCTTGAAATTCATTTTGATAAAAAGGGATATTTTTATATTGCTCATCCAATGAATGAATAATTTTATCCAACAAAGACATTTATTATTCTTTATCCAATTTACCTACTAAAGATAGTTCAAAATTTCCACCCATATATTTAAAGTGAGGACGAACACTCAACCCAATCTTATACCATCCAGGCTCCCCTGGTATATTATCCACTTTTACTTGAGCCCCTCTAAAAGGTCTTCTACTTCTAACCTCTGCTGGTGGATTTTCTTGATCTGAAATATATTGTCTAACCCATTCGTTTAAACCATTTTCAATATCACTTCTTTCCTTCCAGCTTCCAATTTCTTCTCTTTGTAGTACTTTTAGATAATGTGCTAATCTTGAAATTAAAAATACATAAGGCAATTGAGTACCTAAGCGGTAATTTGTTTCAGCCTCTTTTCCTTCTGGTGTGTTTGGAAATATTTTAGGTTTTAAAGCAGAATTTGCTGAAAAAAATGCTGCATTATTGGTGTCTCTTCTTAGAGTTAAAGTTATAAACCCATTTTCTGCAAGTTCATATTCTCTTCTATCTGTAATCAAAACTTCAGTAGGAATTTTAGCTTTTAAGTTTCCAAAATTTTCATAAAAATAAGTAGGAAGATCTTTTACGCTTCCACCGCTTTTTGGTCCTATGATACTACCGCACCACCTGTATTTAGCAAAACTTTCTGTTAATCTTGTTGCGAAAGCATATGCTGAATTTCCCCATAATAGATGATTATGAGATGCGTGAACATTTTCTTTGTAATTAAAGCTTTTGATGGGATTTTCTTCACTATCATAAGGCGATCTTGTCAAAAACCTCGTAACCATTAATCCTGTGTATTTAGAATCTTCATTTTCTCTAAAAGTTCTCCATCTTGTGTATTGTGGACCTTCGAGAAGACTTTGTAAATCCTGAATATTAGCTAATTCTGAATAATTTTCTAAACCAAAAAATTTAGGTCCTAAAGAAGTTAAAAATGGAGAATGACTCATTGCTGCTATGCTTGACATTTTATTCAAAAAAGTCATATCTGGACTTGCAGTGCTTAGTTGGTAATCACCAATTATAGCACCAACTGGTTCTCCACCAAATTGTCCATATTCTGAAGAATAAATATTTTTATAAACAACACTTTGGGTGATGTCTGGATTATTTTCAAAATCTTCTAAAACTTCTTCTTTTGTAATATCAAAAAGATTAATTTTAATATTTTCATTAAAATCAGTTCTTTCTACTAAGAAGAAAAGTCCTCTCCAAGTCGATTCTAATTTTTGAAATTCTTCATTATGTAAAATCTCATCCATTTGTTTTGATAATAAATCATCGATATGGGCAATCATTTCATCAAGTGCAAATTTGTTGATTTTATCTTCTATGTTATCGCTTTCAACTATTGCGGAAATAAATTCGGCTACTCCTCTTTTTGCTATACTATAGCTTTCATCATTTCTAGCATATTTGCTTTTTTCCATAATACTTTCAATAATTGGAGTATCAATTACTTTATCTTTTGACATATTATGTTTCCTTTATTCTTCGTTATTTTCTTTTTTGATTTCTAAAAGCAACTGCTCTTTGGTTTTTTCATTTTTTAGAGCATCTAAAACAGCTTTTCTAAAATTTGGAATATTACCCATGGGTCCTTTTAGAGCCATTAATGCTTCTCTAAGGCGCATTAGTTTATTTAACTCTGGCACTTGTTGCACTATATTATCAGGCGAAAAATCTTTCATACTAGATATTTTTAGGTTGATATCTAATTCTTCAGCGCCTCCACCCAAAGTATTTTTAACATTAAATTGGGTTTTGATGTCTAGTTTTTGCATAACTTGATTAAAATTTATTTTGTTGATAGACACAATTTCTCTATCTTCTAAATTTTGTTCATTTTTACCTGTTAAATTAGCCATTATCATAAGTTTTAAAGGTAATTCTATCTCTGCATTTTGCCCGTTTGTTTTTGCCTTGTAGGTTATATTTATGCGTTCTTTTGGTGCACTTGATCCATCAGACATTTTACTTCCTTATTTTTTGAATTAAAATTTATTTTTTAAATTATACATAAAACTAAATAAAGAATAACTAAGTTTATATTTTTTTATTAGTTTTGTTTTTTGCATAATTATACTCATCACTTAAGTAATCCTTTAATAAGGTTTTTTCCATAAGTTCAACTAGTTGTAAGTATATAATTTTTGCATTATTTTTCATATTGTTTGTTTCAAAAACTTGTGCCATGGCTATTAAAGAATTTATATTACAAAATAAAGAATTATTATAATTTTCATTGTTTATTTCAATGAGTAATTGCTCTACTTTTTTATTTTTATCGGATGTGGTGTGTGTTTTTTTATTAGTTTCTTGATTTTGTTTTACAAAATAATTAAATGTATCTTCTTTACACATTAATTCGCCGTTGTCAAATCTTAACTTGGTAATATCTTTGAATTTGAGAATAAAATTACAAGTTAGTAAATTTAAAATTTTCAAGGAGTGTTCTTTTTGATGATGATGTAAAAAATCACAAAATAGTTTAAATCCTTCTATCCAGAAAGGGTTAAGTGAAAGGTTATTGATAAAACATTTTATTTGATCTAACTCATTCGTATTTTTATCTAATAGTAATTTTATTAAATTTCTATCAGGATATCTTACTTTAGTGACAAAATCTGAATGCGGTGGAAGGGTTTTTAATCTTCCCCAAGCTGCTTCTGCAAACAATGAATAAGCATTAGTATTTTCAATGTTATTTTCTAGTAATTCTATTGCTAGATTATTTAATAATGTTCTGTATTCTCTATCGCTAAGATTAGATAATTTTGTGTTTTTTATATCGATATTTACTTGTGTCACTGGAGATTTAAGAGGTGATTGTTTAGTTTGAGTTATTTCTTCTTTAATGTTTAATTTTGCAAAATTACAATTTAAAATTTCGCGTAATTTTTCAAAATACTCATTTAAACTTTTAGCTGTGACTTGTGAGCATTTTGGTGAATTTTTATTAAATTCATTAATAAAATTTTCAACAATTTGTTTGTATTTCTTTTTTTGATTTAATAGTATAGAAGATGTTTTACTTATATTTTCAGGTTTTTCTCGAAATAATTTTTCTGTAAAAATTATTATTTCTAAAAATATTTTAAAACACTCTTCGTTATTTAATGCTAAACATGATAAAGAAAAGTAAGCGAAAATTTTCATATCCATCGAGTTGTTTTGTAAAATATCTAATGAGTATTCATATACCTTATCCCATTGTATTTTTTCATGATTTAATGTTTTGTATTTTGTCATCTCTTCTTCAAGTAAATGAAATATTTCTAAGTTTTCTAAATTTTCTTCATAATGATCACAGAAAATCATTTTTTATCTCCTAAGCACTATTGAAAGTTTTTTTAATTATAATAAAAAACAAAATTATAGTGTTATTTATTTAAGTATTTTTTTAAGGATGGGAATGAGAAAAATTTTTGTTATGTTGCTCATGGGGTTGTTTTTAAGTTCTTGCTCTAGTGTTGTAAGTGTAAAGATTGATAATATAAAAAATTCTAATTTAAATAGTAGAAATGATGATGTTCCTTTGACTGTTATTGTGTATCAACTAAAAGATGTAAATAAATTTATAAAGGCTAGTGATTTAGAGCTGATTAATAGAGAGGATGCTATACTCGGTAGAGATAAAATTGACTCAATTAGACTACAAATTGCCCCTAAAGATAATATTATTGCTTTTAAAGTTATAGATGAAGAAGTGCCGTATATTGGTATTTTGGTTTTATTTGCAAATAATACTAAAAAGGTAACAAAAATTTGGGCAAAAACAGATGATGCTAATGGTTTTGGAACTAAAAAAACATTAAAATTTGAAATAACAAAAGATGGTATTAGACATATTTAATCTAAGGAAAATATAATGGCAGATAAGCTAAAAGTAGCTTGGTTTAATGGGCTAAATATTGATAAAATTCATTTTGAGCAACAAGAACGATATTTTGAAAGAAATATTAATCTTAAAACAATTTCAACTTTCAATAATTTATATGGAATAATTGATTTAGAATTTTCCAATGAAATGCTAATGCAAGGAAAAATAGCACTTAAAAGAATTTCTGGAATTGCTAAAGATGGTAGCATTTTTAATGCACCAGAACAAGATGAGCTTCCAGAGCCTTTGGAAGTTAATTATGATTCTTTGGTAAATTCTATTATTGTTATTAAAATTCCTATGGGTTTATCCTCTATAGCAGATATATCTTTACACAATAATATACCTAATTCAAAATACATTAGTTTAAGAAGTGTTGTAGCTTCAAGAATATATGATGATAATACTAATGATGTTTTTAAACATACTGATTTAGAAGATGAATATGAGAATGATAATATTACTTTCTCTCAAGAAAAAATAAGCATTACTTTAGCTAGTTTGAGATTGAAATTGGGCTTTTTAGGCAGCAAAACTCCAGATGAACTTGAAATTCCTATAGCAAAAATCAAAAATATTGATTTAAATAAAAAAATAGAGTTAGATGAAAGTTTTATACCCACTTGTTTAGATTTAAATAAATCTTCGTATATTAAATCATTTTTAGAAGAAATTTCGCATTCAATTAAACAGCATAAAGAAATACTCACTGAAGTATTTAAGGGTATAGATCAAACTAAAAACACCTTGGATTTTAGTACATATTTATCGCTTAATCTTTTAAAAAAATGGTATTTTATTTTTTCATATATAATCAATAAAGATAAAATACATCCTGAAAATTTATATGAAAAATTAGTTGATTTTCAAGGAGATCTTAGTGCTTTTGGTACTGAAAGCTCCTTTTCTGATTTTATAGTATATAATCATGATGACTTGACTAACACTTTTTTACCACTTACTAATCAACTGAGAGTTTTATTTGCAAAAATAACTTCTCCAAAATATACTATGGCTCAAGTAATTGACAATAACAATGGATTTTATGATTTGTTATTTGACAATCCTACGGTTATTGAAGAGGGTGAATTATTTTTAGCTATTAGTGCTGATGTTAATCATGAGTATTTATTATATAATTTTAAAACTCAAAGTAAAATTCATACTCAAAGTAGGATAAAAAGTATAGTAACAACACAATTACGAGGGATAAACATAGAGCAAATTTCAAATATTCCATCTTCTATACCTTATTTAAATGGTTATATTTATTACAAGTTAGACAAAAAAGATGAGCTGTTTAAATACTTTAAGGGCGAAAATGTTATAAGTTTATATCTAACAACAAATATAAAAAACCCTGATATAAAAATGTGGGCTGTATTTTAAGGAGTAATATGCAAAAAGAATCACATTTTAAAGAAGGATCTTTACTTTTAGAAAGTGATTTAAAAGGTTTAGAAATCAATAAAGTTGTTGATAATTGCTTGGAAATTCTTTTACTTGTTTATAGATTATCTAAGGTTCATTCTTTGGATGCTGCTTATATAGAGAATTTAAAAGAAAAGCTTGTAAATGAAATATTGGTTTGGAGTTCAAGATTAAGTACTTTTAAAGAGTATGATGAGAAAGATATTATAAAATTAAGATATTGTTTATGTGTATTTGTAGATGAAAGTCTAATGAAAAATGATTTATTTATTAATAGCTCTTGGGCAAATCATACTTTAACCGTGAGGTTATTTGATGAGACTCTAGGTGGTGATAATTTTTACGATATAGCGCTTTCTTGGTTGTCTAATCCATCCAAAAACAAGGATTTTTTGGAATTTATATATGTTTGCTTGATTTTAGGATATAGAGGAAAATATTCTCATGAAAAAGATGTTGAGGAAAAAATTATTTATCTTTGTAATAATATAGCATCGGCTTTAACTCCTCTTATAAATTTAACAGATGAGACAGCTTTTGATAAGGCTTATAATGGAGCTAATAGGGAAAAATTTTGGCAGTATTTTCAACGCAGATTTATGAAATTTGCGTTAGTTGTTATACCTATTGGATGTATTTTAGGTTTTTTCATTTTTGCAATTTTTGATTTACAAACTCATAATATTAAAATCGATTCTAATATTAGCAGTTTGATTAAGAATATAGAAAAATTATAACTCTTCGTTTGGAATGTTTAATTTTAACTTTTGAAACATAATTTCGTTCCAATGTTTTGGAAGGTTACAAATTTTTGGGTAATATTTTTGAAAAAAATAAATAAAAATTTGAGGATTTTCAGCTAGAGAAAAATAAAATTTTCCTTTATTGGAAGATAAAATTTTACCATCATGGTTAATATTAGGGCTATAAAATTTATATCCTTTTATTGGAGGCATTTTTTTAAGGAACTTTGAATTTGGATAGTGTTTAAAAAATTTTAAATAACCTTCGATATAACCCACCCCATATTTTAATGGATTTATATTAGTATAGAAAAAATCAATAAAAGGGATATTAGAATTTTCTCCATAGTAAGGATTTGGTATAAGATTGATTTGTTTTTGATATAATTCTTTATATGTAGTGTAAGCACCGGCATTAAAAAGTAATTCATTTTCATCTTGAAATTTACCAGAAAAATATGGAATTAAAAAGTCATTTAGACTCCAAACTAAATATTCGTAAAAAAGCTCATCGCTAAATGTAATTTTATAATCTTGTTTAGATAGCGTATCAAGTTGATTTAATATATCGTTTTTATGGTTGTTTCTGTCATAGATTAAAGCGGTAATGCCACTATTTTCATAAATTTTATTAAAATAATTTTTAATTAAGTTGATGTTTTTGGAATGCAAATCATCAAAATATGAGTAAATTTGTTCTTTGGATAAGATTATATTGTTATTTTGCCTGAAATATTGCACTTTGTTGTTTATTATTTCATTAAGCCAAAAATTATTTAATTTTTCAAAATTAATATCAAAATTACTTGCTATAAATTTTGGAAACAAGTTGTTTTTCTCTTCTTGAAATATTACCTTTCCTATATATAAAATAGCGGTTAAATCATTAATTTTTTTATTATATTTACTACTATAGAAATTTGAAATATCGTTTATTCTATCTTCGACACATAAAATATTTGTTTCTATGCCAAGATATATGGTTTTATCTGATCTATTGTTAAAAGCATATTTTTTTAAATCAGGAAGTTTAATTTTCATTCTTTAGCCTAAAAAATCTATCGTTTTTTCGACAAATCTTGCATCTCTTTCATTTGGTTGTATTTCGTAAGCATTTTCTTGCCTTTCTTTGTCATCAAATTTATAAAAGCCATCAAATAAAATTTTATAATCATCGCTTATAGAGAATCCATGTGCATAAAACAAATATCCTCTTAAAATACCTTGTCCCGGATAATAATAAGTTTCAACATAAAAATGTCTAATCTCGTGAATCATAGTTTTTATTATTTCTTTTAAATCATGTAGATTATTTTCATTAACACGTATGCGTCTTTTGTAATATTCTCCCCATTCTTCTTCGTCTCCTTGGAAAAAATCTATTTCACCATTTTTTGTTATTAAATTTAAGTCTAATTTTTCACATATAGCGGTTGCAATCTTACTAATTAAATTTTTATAAATTGCTATATCCAATTTTTTACCTTGCATCAATTCATCATATTTTTCTTTCAATGTTTTAGGATTGTTTTTTTCTATAGGGCAATTTAGCAAAACATCTTTACAAGTTTGAAAATAAAAATCTCTATCTCTTTGATAGTCTTTGAAATCATTTTCCACGCTATCTATGAAAGATTGACTACCTAGGTCAAATCTATAGTAAATATAAGCAATTTTTCCTGCTATTTGAGGATTATTTTTACAGAATGAAAAGAAATTTTCTCTCATAATAGTAAAGGTATCACCTATTTTTTTAGATAGACATTCGAAAAATTTAACAGCATCCCAAACACTTTGTATGTGTGATATTTGGTTCCATTCTTGAATATTTTTGGGATAATTTGCAAGATTAACACCATTAGCAACATTATCATCTTCTCCAATACCCACTCTAAAACTCATATCAATGATCACATAAGGATCTTGTAAAGTCGGCATTTCGCCTTCATAAGCAAATATCACAATATAATATTTTTCAAATTTAGTTTCTTTTGTTCTATAAAGAGGAAGAGAAAAGCCAATTTTATTTGTATTTTCTTGTTCAATTAAAGTTGCATTGTAATCATCATTGCACTCTAATTCTCCATCTTCATCAATATCAACTAAAGTACTAAAACTATCAAAACTTTGCAAATAATCATCCGATACAAATAATAATTGCATTTTAGCTTGACTATCACATTCAAAAAAACCCCATTTTCTTTGTATATCGTCGTTATTCTCTAAGAAAAGTTCTATATATGTTCCTGGTGCAAACGGAGCTTTAAGATCGTATATTTCCTTAGAGTTTATGCTATTCATTTATCTATCCTTTATTTCTTTTGCAAATACAATTTTATTGTTTCGTTTTTGGGGGTATTTAACTTCTAATTCGCAAAGCAATTCTTCTTCATTTGTAATATAGCTTAAATGCTTTAATAAATCTTCAAACAATACTCCATTAACTATTCCTATACTGCCATTGCTACCAAATTCTCCCTTTTCATTAATGTTATAAAGATACAAATCCCCCTTACTCATACTTTCTTTATTCTTGCTTTTTTCTTTTTCATTATTTGGATTTGAAATTTCTATTTCTTTAAAACTTTTAGAGCATTCTTTATCTGTGTATAATCTAACACAATACTTTCCCCAAGTCTTACCTATGCTAAAAGGATAATCTTTTAAAAAATCAGGTTGTTTGTTGTAATTAATCTCATTGATTTTAAAATAATACTTTCCTTCAGGTAAGCTTCCAAATTTATCTTTAATACTTTCATCATCATAGTAAAAATATGCTTTTTTCTTGGTAGTTTTATCTTTTATATCTTGATAAAAACTAAAAGCAATTTGTTTATTTGATGGTTTTAAATTATCAGCTTTAGCTACTCCACTTCTTGCCATATAAGAAGCTATTAAATCTTTTCCTTTAAAATGATATAAATAAAAACCATCATATTTAAAATAATCTTTATTTTTAAACCTAAGTATAAGTCCTATTTTATGATTGATATAATTATTAAATATTCTTTTGCTATCTTGTAAGGGTTTGGCTAAATAAGCTTTATTATCTTCTAATCTAACTTTAAAACTATGACAATTACTAAAGTCTTTTTCTCTATCAAATCTTATTTTACCTTCTTTATTAGTTTTTAATTTTAATACGCTTTGCTTGATTAGTTTTTCATGATCATACCCTTTTATACTAATGCTAGCATTATCAATAGCCTTGCCATGTTCATCTTGTATGATAAGGCTGATGTAATTTGAAGTAGCAGTGTTGTTTATAATGTTAGTGTTATTGTGGGTTAAATTTAGATCTTGATGGTTTAAATCATCATAAGCATAGTGCTTGCTTATCTTTTTAGGTTCTAATTTTATATTTAAACTATTTTTAGCTAAAACATAGTTTTTAATCTTACAATGATAATAATCATAAGTAATGTTTAAATCTTTTAAAGCATATAAATTATTCTCATCATATTTAAGATAATAATTTATTTTTTCATCATTGAAAGAAAAAATTTCATCTTCCTTTGCGCCTAAAAGAAGTTTTTCATAAAAAAATACTCTTGTTTTTAGTTTATTAAAATCTAGATTATAGTTTTGTTCTAATAAAGCTATATCGATTAATGACTCATCTTTAACAAATATATCACAATTGTTCTCATAAAGATGTAAAAGATTTGACATAGATGAAGCATTGTCAAAAAATATAAGCTTTTTATTTTTTTCTTTGTTTTCTAAGATGAAGTGGCTTAGGTTTTTAAGGTGATAAGATACAATCTTAAAATCTTCTTTTATATCATCTATAATGGTATTGTTTTGTTTCGTTTTTAAAGAAGTTTCATTGTTAAAATTTGTGTTTTTTATTATAGTATCTGTATTTTCTTTTATATTGTTTTCTTGTTTTAAATTTAAAGAAAGTTCTTTGAAATTTATACTTTCTTTTGTATCACTTTTTTG
>NZ_JAKMPU010000015.1:0-14311 GCF_025771175.1 Campylobacter sp. RKI_CA19_01128 | reverse complement strand
TCAACATCATCATATTTTGCTTCTATAACTAAATTTCCTTGCTTATCTATAAAGCCCCATTTTTCATTAAGCTTAACTCTGGCTAAAGCATCACAAAAATCCCAAGCACAATCATACTTTGCTTTTATAACTAAATTTCCTTTTTTGTCTATAAAGCCCCATTTTCTATTAAGATTAACTCCAGCTAAACCTTCTCTAAAATCATCAACATCATCATATTTTGCTTTTATAACTAAATTTCCTTGCTTATCTATAAAGCCCCATTTTTCATTAAGCTTAACTCTGGCTAAACCTTCTCTAAAATCCCAAACACAATCATACTTTGCTTTTATAACTAAATTTCCTTTTTTGTCTATAAATCCGTATTTTCCATTAAGCTTAACTTCAGCTAAGCCATCATCAAAACCCCGAATATCATCATATTTTGCTTCTATAACTAAATTTCCTTGCTTATCTATAAATCCCCATTTTTTATTAAGCTTAACTTTAGCTAAGCCATCATCAAAATACCAAATATCATCATATTTTGCTTCTATAGCTAAATTTCCTTGCTTGTCTATAAAACCACATTTTCCATTAAGCTTAACTCTAGCTAAACCTTCGCTAAAATCATAAATATCATCATACTTTGCTTCTATGATACAATTTCCTTTTTTGTCTATAAAGCCATATTTTCCATTAAGCTTAACTACAGCTAAATCTTCTCTAAAGTCATTAATATCATCATACTTTGCTTCTATAACTAAATTTCCTTGCTTGTCTATAAAACCCCATTTTCCATTAAGCTTAACTTTAGCTAAGCCATCATCAAAATACCAAATATCATCATATTTTGCTTCTATAACTAAATTTCCTTGCTTGTCTATAAAACCCCATTTTCCATTAAGCTTAACTATAGCTAAACCTTCGCTAAAATCATAAATATCATCATACTTTGCTTCTATAACTAAATTTCCTTGTTTATCTATAAGACCACATTTTGCTTTTGTGCAGCAAAGTCCATATAAATCATCATTTAAGTGATAAATCTTGCCAGCGATTTTTTTTAGTATATTTCCATTGATGTCAAATAAGATCGAATCTTCTTCAAAACTTGCATAATACATTTCATCTTTTTTTATAACACCACAATTTATTATTTTTTTATTAGCAAGATTTTTATCTAGTTTTAAAAGTGTTGTTTTCACATGTTTTCCTTTTTTGATTGATATAATATTTTATTATAATGTGTTTTTATAGACTACTGCTGTCTGGTTTGATGATTTTTGCTTAGAGATTGATATAAAAACTCTAAGCAGTGGCTTTTAATATAGTTATTATTTTACAAGCTCTTCTAAATGTTTTAAAATTTTTACCATGGCTAAAGTATCAAGTTTGCAGTATTCTAGCAAGGCTTGGCGGAGAGCTTTTCTTTTGTTTTCATCCATATTTTGCATAGTTTCAAAACTTTTCATAGCTTCGCTTCCATTCTGGATTAAACCTAAATTTTTATAAGCTTGCTCCATATCAGGGATTAGAGCTGGTAAGACTTTTTTTATAGAATAACTCCCTTGCATTTTATAATGATAATAATCTTTATTTTGAAAAGGTATCATAAGATCTTTGATATTTTTTTCTATATTTAACAAATGCTCGCTAAATTCAGGAAAAGCAAGTGCTAAATTTCTTATAACACTTTTTTCAAAGCTTGCATTATAAGCAAGCACACAAACATCTTTTGGTATATCATTGATCAAATTTCTTACAAGTTCATATCTTGGATCGATCCCACATTCGCTTAAAAATTCTTTATGCTCTAACTTGTCTTTATAGTCTATATGCAAAGAGTATTGAAAAGGAATTTGCATATAAGACTTGACTACCCTGTATTCAGGTATGACTTGCGTAAAGGATTCAAAATCTAGATGATATATGGGATAGGTTAGTGTATCTAAGAATTTTTTGATATTTTCTTTGTTTATGTAGATTTCTTTATTGAGTGAAGCTTTGATTTGGATTTGTTGATTCTCGGTAAAAGTAGACAGATCTTTTATATCTTTAAAATTGATTATGTTTTTACGGTACAAATTAAAAATTTTATTAGATTTTGAAATGCTAAATATATTCTCATTTTCACATAAATTTCTTTGTTCAACCCAACAATACTTATATCCATCACAATCATAAGGATCAAAACAATGTGTTCCTATGTCTATATCTGGCTCTTCATTTTTACTTAAAATTTCTTCAAAGTATTTTAAATTTTTTCTAACTTCTTCTTGGTTTTGGATAACTTTATCTGTGATGTCATTGAACTTAAAAAGTCGATTTATATCAAGAAAATCACCTCTATAGTATTTATTGTTTAAATGTATCAGGTTAACTTGTTTGATTTTATAACCCAAATTTGACAAAACATAATATTGCAAAGCACAATCATCTATATATGTTTTTTTAATTACTTTGGAAGTAGGTGTTTTTGTTAAAGATGTAGAGCTTTTTACTTCGTTAATGATCATACCATCTTTAGTATTTTGTAAAATATCTATCATGATCAAAATGCCATCATAGCAAAAAGTAGCTTCGTAAATCACTTCTTGGTTATTTTCTAATAGTTTTCTAGTTTGTTCGCATTTTTCATTCAAAGAACTACCTTCAAATTCTATCTTTACTCCATTTGGAAAAAGCTCACAGGCTAGATCGCCTACTTTGTTACCAGTTTTAAATTTATCCGAAGTATTCTCTGGGGTACTTAGTACTTCATCTTTGTAAGTTTTCAGCCATAAAGACTTAGCACATTGTGTGCCTCTTGTGTATCTTGATTTTGAAAAAAACATTATTTACCTTTCTTTGTTGTTTTGTTTGAATTTTAGCCTATTTTTATTAAAATAGGCTAGAGTATTATTTTTTCAAAGGTTTATCTCGCATTAGAGCATAAATTAGTCCGCTTGAAAAAGCAAAGCGTGCTAACGCATTTTGTTTTTCTTCTCTTCTTTGCGCTACGGTTTTAAGATTGCTTTTTCTCAAAACTGCAAAAATACTAAGTCCATACCATAATCCTAATGTTATTTTTAAAGGTAGTATTAAAATCATTAGTAATGGATTATTACGATTATCTCTTAGTGTTGTGTATGCTATATATAATACAACGCATGCCCATATAAAAGCAATGACACCCATAATAATTAGCGCAGTATCTCTTTCTATTCGCATTAGAAATAATGTCATAAAGATTATAAAGGCTAAAGGCAATACAGCAAATAATCCAACACACAAGCTAAGATCTATTGTATTTCTATATATAACCACCTTACCTTTTAATCCATAATACACAAGCACTGCAGCTATGATGATATATATTAAGATAGCTATGGTGATGATTATTGTATTGGTATAATCTTCTTGAGCTATTTTTGTGCTTGTACTGTTATCTATGGTTTTTTCTATTGTTATATCTTGTTGTGCTGTTCTATAATTTACTTCAGCATTAGTAAAAGTAAAGCATATACACATTAACATGCTTAAAATTAAAAATAGTTTTTTCATTTTATTCCTTTGTTTTTTGATTTGTTATTTTAAATTTGATTTTTATTTTTTAACACCTCCATGACTTGATATTTTTATTTTACAATTGTAATTTATTTTAGTGGACTGTGTTTGTCTATTTTAAATTTTTTATTTTGGTATAATTAACAATGCAAAAATTAAGTTATAATTATAAAAATCAAAACTAAGGAAAACTATGAGTGATTTAAAAACTAGTTTAAATGCAATTAAAGATAAAAATTTTGGTTATTTTTTTGATAAAGATGGAAAATGTTATATTTATCATACTAAATTTGGCAAGGAAAGAAATAGTGTAATTTCAGGAAATGATAATATTGAATCGAAATTTAGGGATTTGATTGATGACATTTATAAGGAAAATAAGGATAAATTTGATAGTTTAAAAGAAGCTTTTGAGAATTATTTATACATTTATAATGATAAAAGTACTATACATATTAAATTTGATGAAAATGGTGAATTTTTAAAAACAAAAAGCAAAATTGTGGATAATTTTAGCGAAACATTTGGTAAAGAAAAAATAGACGAGATAGATTTCAATCAGGGTAATTTTAAAAAAGATATTTTTGAAAAATGGTGGGATAAAAGTATAAATAGTGCTAAAATGCAAGGTAATGCTACGAATTTATTAAAAGATAAAACAAAATTAGTTGATAATCTTAAAAAAATAAAAGATGCTTCAGATAAAAGTAAAGACTTGACACAATTACTCGATATGCTTGAAAATGTAGAAGGTATGAAAGCTACTGCTAGAGAATTAGCATATTTTTTACAATTTAACTTAGAAAGTAATGATAAATTTCCACTTGCAAATGATGCTATGATAAATATGGCTAAATATATCTTTGAAATGCTAAATGAAAATTCAAAAGATGAACTTGAGAAAAGAAAAAAAGAAAATACTTCAAATAATGAACAAGAATATTTTAATTTTGTTTTAGAAAAACTTAAAATACAAGAAAGAAAACATCTTCCAAAATACTATATTTTAGATCAATTTTTAAATTTGATTGATAAGATAAAAAAATCTGATTTGGCTTTAATTACAAAAGATAAACTACAAGGTGATGGTGAAAAATATATAAACAACATAACTGAAAGTGTGTATTATAAACTTTACAAAGCAGCTTATGATTTTGCAAATTTATGTGGCAAAGCAGATATAAAAAGCAATGATTTAGAAGGCTTTAAAAAGCTTTTAAAAACGCATAAAAACATCATTTTTCATGGAATTCCTGGAACTGGAAAAACCTACACTATAGTAAATAATGTAAAAAATATCATTAAAAATGAAAATCAAATGCTCATTACTCAATTTCACCCAAGTTTTTCTTATGAGGATTTTATAGAAGGTATTAAACCTACAGGGATTGAAAATGGACAATTGAAACTTGAGCTTAAAAATGGAATTTTTAGAGAATTTTGTGATAAAGCAAAAGAAGAAGAAAAAGGATTTTTAGAAAAACTAGAAAAAGGAAATTTTAATGAAGCTCTAAGTGATCATGGGTATTTTTTCATAGCTGATGAGATTAACCGTGCGGAATTATCTAGGGTTTTTGGAGAATTACTTTATGCGCTTGAGTATAG
Organism: Campylobacter sp. RKI_CA19_01128; assembly: GCF_025771175.1. NCBI lineage: Bacteria > Pseudomonadati > Campylobacterota > Epsilonproteobacteria > Campylobacterales > Campylobacteraceae > Campylobacter > Campylobacter sp. RKI_CA19_01128. Next base: position 9,178 of record NZ_JAKMPU010000015.1, on the reverse strand, counting down.
AGGAGAAAAAGGCAAGATAAAAACACAATATGCCTCTATGAGAGATGATGAGGATTTTTATGTGCCTGAAAATATGTTTTTACTAGGAACTATGAATGATTTAGATAAAAGTATAGATAGCTTTGACTTAGCGCTTAGAAGACGCTTTATATGGCAAGAAATGGAGTGTGATTATAATGTAATAAGAGATGAAATTTATGCAAATAATATTGAAGAATACGCACAAGCTTGTAAAAAATTAAACGATAAAATTAGTAAAGATATAGGTGAAAAGTATCAACTTGGGCATTCTTATTTTCTAAAAATTGAATTTAAAAATGATGAGATTAAAGATAGTGATATGAAAAAACTTTTTAGCAACCGCTTTGAAGCGCTTTTAAAAGAGTATTTAAGAAGCGAATATAGTGAAAAAGACATACAAGCATCCTTGGATAAATTAAAAAAACTTTTTGTTATAGAAAAAAACGATGATAAAAATAAATGATAATAGCTTTATAGAAATAGATCAAAAATCTTCAAGAATACAAGATTTTGATTTGTATTTTGAAGATTTTATAAAAAATGGAAATTTCTTTTCTTTTTTCAATGATGATGAAAAAATTTTAAGCAAAAATGCTAAAAATCCTATCATTTCATTGCGAACGATTGAAGAAAATAAAAGGCAAATTGCTAGTGGAAATTATATAGGAAAAATTTCTTATAATGGTTTGGAAGTTGAGATAAATTCCAGGTTTGGCAAGAAGTTTTTAGAAAGAATGCTAAATTATGCTAATGATGTATTTGTTGATGATGTGAGTATTTATCAAGATGTAAAAAAGGAAAGCAATATAAGTGAGTTTATACTTTTTTATATCTTTGTGCAAAAACTTGAAAAAAGTTTTTTGATAGGTTTGCCTAAAAATTATCAAAGTAAAAAATACAACAATTTGCGCTTTAAGGGAAATATCGATATGGTTGAATTTATAAAACACAATATCCCTTTAAAAGCAAAGGTTGCTACAAAAACAAGAGAGCAAATAGAAGATGTGCATATTATTAATGTATTATATAAAGCATTAGAAGTCATAGAAAAGAAAAATTCAGGCTTTTTAAAAAATGTAAAGCATATAAAAACCTATTTAGTGCAAAATAAAAGCGAGCATTGTTTTATAAAAGAAAGTTTAAACAAAGCCTTTTCTAGCAAAGCCTTGAGAAATCAAAACTATCAAAACTACAAAGAGCTTTTAAAATATGCAAAAATGATCATAGAAAGTCAAAATTTCACTAGTAAAAATAAAAATGATCAAAAAAGTTATGGTTTTATCGTTAATATAGCAGAGCTTTTTGAAATTTATATAAGCAAACTTTTAAGAAATAATTTTGAAGAATATATGGTTGATTCTCCAAAGCTTGAAATTTATAAAAATAGCTTTTATAAACGCTATATAATACCTGATATTGTTTTGTCTAAAGATGATATATACATGGTTTTTGATACTAAATATAAAAGAATGAAAATGGAAGGTAGAAGCCAAAATGGCATGGGAGATTTAGACAGAAACGATTTATTTCAAATTCATACTTATATGGGGTATTATCAAAAGATAGGCAAGGTGTTTTTAGGTGGACTTTTATATCCTATGCAAGAATTTGAAAAAGCAAAATGTCATAGTGAAAATTCTATCCTTTCAGATGAGTATAAATTTATAGTTGATGGAATTTTTCTTGAAGATAGTCAAGATAAAGAAATCACTCTTGAGTATATTACCCAAAAAGAAACGCAATTTATAGAAAGGATCAAAGAGCTACTAAAACAATCATTTTAGTAGCTTAACAAAAGAAATTTTTCTTTCTATATCCTCGTGAGCGATAGAGTTTATTTCTAGTTTATAGGGTTTAAAATTTTTCGTGCTAATATTAGCAAATAAAATATCCAAACTCACATCTAAAAGTTTTTTTAAACCTTTTGAAAAATCATAATCTTTCAAATAAAAATTATTTCTTATCAAATTTTCATTTTGTTTTATAATTTCTAGCAATTCTTGCTCTTTAATATAAAATAACCCTTCTATAAGTATGTTTTGATAAGGTGAGATGTCATTGATGTTTAGCACTTTTTTATCTATCCATCCATTTTTAGGAAAGGCATATGCGCTTGCAAGATGATAGAGTTTGCTTTTTGTATTTGTTTCTTTTAATTTGTAGTGTATTTTTGCATTATGTTTTATAAAATCAACAACACAAAAATGTTTAAAATCCGCATAATTTTGACTTAAAAAATTTTCAAAAGACAAAAGTTTGCTTTGAGTATTTACATCTAAAAAATATCCATTTTCTAAATGATAACTTTGGCTTAGTAGTTGTATATTTTCTGTGTTTTGAATTTGTGTTTGGAAATTAAACTCATCATTATTTGTTTCGTATAATGCTTTAATGTGTTCTTTTGCTTTTATATCATTAAATCCAAACACAAAGCTTTTGTGTATTGTTCCTTGAAGTGTTATGTTCATAGTTTTATCCTTTTTATAAAAATCCCATATTGATTTTTTCATCATCTGATTTGAGTTTTGATTCTTTTTCTAATTTTTCTAAAAACTCATCGGCGTTTTTGATTTTAAAAATTTTATTTTGTCTAAGAATTAGCGCAAAATCGCCCAAACAAATATTTTGAAGCCTTAAGAGTCTTTTTGCAATTTGCTTTTTATCAAAGCTTAAATTTAATTCTTTAGCAAAAAATTCAAAAGCCTTTAAAAGCTTTTCTTGTTTTAGTGCCTGAAATTCTATCTTTAGATCAAATCTTCTTATGCTAGCTTTATCAAGGTTTTGTAGGTAGTTTGTAGAAGCTATGAAAATACCCTCAAAATTTTCCATTTGCATAAGCATTTCATTGACTAAGCTTTTTTCCCAGCTTTTATTTGCTTCATCTCTACTATAAATTAACGCATCGATTTCATCAAGTTGTAAGATAGCATTATTATTAGAAGCTTTTTTGAAAATGTTTGCGATATTTTTTTCATTATTACCCACAAAAGGATCTAAAATATCGCTAAGTTTATAAGAATGTAAAGTTTTGTTTAAAACATTAGCTAGTTCTTTGCCAAACTCGCTTTTTCCACTACCTGCTATGCCATAGCTTAAAATTCTCAAACTTGAATTTTTATCGATATTGTTTATTAGTTCTTGTAAATTTAAATCACATTCTATCAAGCTTAAATCGTATTTTTTGTCTTTTTTTGGCATTGAAATGCCCTGAAGTGATCTTGCTTTTAAATTTTCATTGATCAATCTTACAAATACTTCTTGGCTTTTGCTTTTAAAGATCTTAGCATTATTTGCACATTTTAAAATAACCCCTTGAGAAAGTTCAGGATGAGAAGCTATATTTTCTATAATGGCTTCATCTATTTTTATATTTTTTTTATTAAATAGCTTTTTTATATTTTGAATTTTCTTTTCTTTAGGCATACTTTCAAGCTCTAAAATCACATCAAAACGCCTCAAATACGCCTCATCCATGTCTTTAGAATTTGATAAAAATACACAAATGCCATTTTCTTCATCTAAGATTTTGTTGATTTTTAATTTCTCTTTTAAAGAATCATAGCAAAGACTATCCTCGCACTCATCAAAGACTATCATTTGTTTTTTTGGATTGAGTATCTTTTTAAGTGCGTAAAAATTTGAAATTCTACTTGATTTTTTATCATTTTCGCAATCTTTAACACACAACGCTTCTTTACTAAGCTCTTTAGCTATGAGTGCGCTAAGTTCGTTTTTGCCTACGCCTGCTTTTCCATATATAAAAATATTTCCTTTTTGGCGTTTTTTTAAAAAAGTAATGATAGTATTTAATTCCTCTTGTATATAGTCAAAATCACTCAAATTTAGTCTAGTTTTAGGTAAAAAATACGAAAACTCACCCATAAGTGTAGTTTTGCTAATATCTTGAGTGAAAATGCTTTCAAAATTATTTACATCTATACCAAAGGCATCGCTATCATAATAACACAAGGCATCTAGCTTAAAAAGCATAGAATCATCACTTAAGGCTTTATTGACATCTTTTGAAGTGTGGTTGAAAATTTTTTCTATGATCTTTTTACCCAAAGCAGTGCTATAACCTTGGTGTAGGGCAAATCTACCTTTGTTTGCATAGTAAAAAAACGCAAACACATCACATTCTGCTTGAGTAAAATTTAAGTATTTTTTAAGATAACTTAGATTTTTCTTTAAAAAGCTAGGATAGATAAATTTGGAGTATTGTTTGTAGATAAAACTAGGGATTTTACTATCTTTTTCTAGTGTATCTTCAAATTCGCTGTAAAAATCTTTTTTGATTTGTTTGCTGTTTGAGAGCATTTGTGCGTGTAGTGAGATGACTTTTACATTATGTGAGTAGTAATCAAAATCCGCAATGTGAGTAAGAGTAGAAGTATTTGTTTGCATTATAAACCTTTAAACTAAGATATATAATGCAATTATAAACAAAATAACTAGACTTTAGTTGTCTAGTTATGAAAAATTATTAATATCATCACTATGTGTGTATCTATCATAAGCTAGTCTTGGTAAAAAGACTATGTGTTTTAAATTTAGACTTTGTTTTAAAGTGTGGATAATGCTTTCTATGCTAAATGTTGGGTTTTGGCTAAAAATTTTCTCACACATAAAGGCAACATCATGTTTTCTTATGAAATTACCTCCATCAAGGATTAAATTTAAGTGATTTTTTAGAGGTTTTATAGTGGTTTTTAAATGTGGATAATTTCTAAGATAATCAGGATCATAAATATAGCTTGTTGCCGTATTTTCATACACTAAAGGCATGAAATCTCTTAACCATATATCATTACTTGGTATTTCTTTAAAAGCGATGTTAAATTTAGCAAAATTTTGCACAAGATTTTGATAAATTCTTTTATGTTTTGATGATAAAAGTGTAGAAATAGCTATCATTCATCGCTCTTTTGCATGCTTAAAACTAACAACTCATCATCATAAATAATGTCATATTGTAAGATATCTCCCCAAAGCTTTAATTTGCCTTGTGAATTTTCATAATGCTTTATAGTTAGTTCTTTGAGCTTTTGCATGATTTGTATTTTATCAAGATAGAGCATATCATTGCTAATAGGAAATTTAAGCACGCGTAAATGAGATAAAAACATCAAAGCATGCAAAGGCTCGCTTTTACGTTTAAAGTTTGTTTTTATGATGGCTTTTGCTTCTTGTAATTTTGTGTATTTATCTTTTAATAAAATACTTTGTTTTAAAATTGAATTTAAAATTTCTTTATCTAAAATAAAATCAAATTTTTGTATAAATTCTAAAGAGGAATTTACTATATCATAATGTCCTTTTAAAAGCCACTCTTGTATGCTTTCGCATTCTAAAAACAAAGTTTTTGTTTTAGTGAATTTTTCTACATTGTTATAGCCAAATTTCTTTGCAAGTAAAGTCTCATCGGTGTGAGTTAGGATGTGTTTCATGGTTTGAAGCATTTTTAATCCTTTTTGAATGATTTGAAAAATCATATCTAAAAAAAGCAGACAATGGTAGTCTATATTTTTGTAGTATAATTGTGAAAATATTTCAAGGAAAAAAATGAAAAATAACGAATTCATTAAAGAATTGTTAAAAGCTAACGATAAATTTGAAGAAAACACCAAAAAAGGTATGAGTGATATAAATATTTTTGAAGCTTTAGGCGTACAAGAAATGGAAATTTATCATTCTAAATTTATAGCTTATTTGATCGATCCACATGATGATCATTATCAAGAGCTTTTTGCAAATGAGTTTTTAAAAAAGCTTGGAAGATATACAAAGGCTAAGAAATTTAAAAATCTTACAGCCCATGACATAGAAAGCGTAGAAACAGAAGCTTGTGCTAAAGATAATAGAAGGATCGATATACTCATAAGCTTAAAAGATAAAAGATATATCATCATCGAAAATAAACTTAAAGCAAAAGATCAGCCAAATCAACTCAAAGACTACATAAAACACATAAAAGAAAAAGTTAAAAATATAGATGATTTTCATGAAAATATACTTACTATTTATTTGCATAAAAATGAAGATACCGAGCCTAGCAAGTATAGTTTAGGCACAAGAAATGGATTTAAAATAAATGATGATCTTATATATGGTAGCAATGATAAAAAAATGAGTTATTATTTAAAATTAGATTATAAATGGATAAAAGAGTGGATTAATGCTTGTATAGGTGTATGTGAGAATAAAGTTAAAAACAATGAAATTGATAAAAAATTTAAAAATGATATGCAAAATGTGATTTTTACTTTAAATCAGTATAAAACTCTTTTAACTTGGTATGTAGCTATAGATGATTATGTGGCTAAAGATTATGTCATGGAATTTTTGAAATCGAGCAAAGAAAATTTAAACAATGCTACAAATTTATATAGATATACTAAAAATAAAAGTGATTTTAAAGATGTAGATAATGATAAATATAAAAAAGCAAAAGAAATAGTAAGAGAGAAGTGGGATGAAATTTGTGAAGAATTAATGAGTGAATTTATGGATAAACTCGAAAAGAAATTTAAAAATAAAAAAATAAGAAAAAATATTTTTCTTGTGGAAAAATACCATGATAAAATCAACTTAACCAAAAATTTCTTTACTGTTTATCATGAAAAAGATATAGATGGCACTATAATACCAACATTTAATTTATACTTTTGTGGCAAAAATTATAAAAATTTGCGTATTGATTTTTGTATTACTTATTATTATGAAAATGATGAAGAACGCAAAGAATATGATGAAAAAATCAAAAATTTTAAATCAGCAATACAAAAGATAATACAAGAGATAAAAAATCAAAATTTAAATATCTTGAAAGCTAGTATATTTAAAAAAATAATTTTAGGTGAAAAAAATCAAGATATAGATTATGAATTTATTTATGATATGATTGACTATGATAAAACCACTAAGGATGATAAATTTAAAACTATAGAAGATTATATTTATAATGAGATAAAAAATTTTATAGAAAATGACACGATTGAAAAAGCTTTAAATAAAGCTAAGAAAGTATTAAAATCCTGACAAATAAGCAATCATTTGCTTATTTGATCAAGGTATTCTCCAACTACTTCTTTGACTTTATTTGCTATAAAATCAGGCTCTAAAACCTTTACATAAGGTATGTAATAATACACCAAAGGTAAAATTTCCATTTCATGAGTTATCTCAAGCTCTATTTCTATGGAGCCATCTTTGTCTTTACCGGTGATGATTTGTGAATTTAGAGGCTTTCTTTCAAAGTATTTTCGTATCGGTTCTTCTACTAAAAGCCTTACTGTAAAAGGCTTATCAAGGCTAAACCATATAGAATTTACTCTTTGAAGTTTTACTTCTAAACTCTCATCGGTTTGAAAATGCTCTTGGGTTAGGGTGATGTTTTGGATATTTTTTAAATAAAATTTTTTGAAAATATCACGTTTTTTCATATCAAAAGCAAGCAAATACCAAAATCCACTAAAAAAAGCTAGTTTTAAAGGTTTTACTTGGAAAAGTTTATTTTCATATTTAAAGACAATTTGTGTTTTGGTGTTGATAGCTTGTTCGAGGATTTGAAAATTGCTTAAATCTTTTTCTTCTAGCTTTTCTGCATCTAGGCTAGTATGGATGGGGTTAGAGATATTTTGAGAAAGTTTAGAAAGTAGGGGATGAGCCTTAGCATAAAAGCTATTTCCGGCACTTTTTGCCATGGTATCAAGCACTTCAAGGATTATTTTTTCATCATCTTGCTCTTGAATGTCTTTGCTTGTATCGATACGCCATTTTCTTCCATTTTTAATAAGCCCCATAGGCTCAAAAACCCCTTGCATATCTCTTTTTATGGTTTTAGCGCTTACATTGAGTTCTTGGGCTAGTTCTTTTATGGTTATGCCATTTTCAGACTTTACTAATTTTTCATATAAAACTTCAAGGCGTGTTAGTTTGGAATTTGCAATGTATTTTTTAAGATCTTTCATGATTTTTCTCTAAATTTTTTCAAAATATTAACAACAATTGCTTTATAAACAAATAAAGTCTAGTTTATAAACGCTGTAAAACTTATAGTTTGGAAATGAAAGTTTATTTAGAAAATAATATTTGAGAGTAAAAGATGATAAATATATAATTATTAGAATACAAAAGGTTGTTTTTACTAGGTTATAGGTCAAAGCAGACAAGCTTGTAAAAAATTATATGATTTGCTATATCAGCAAGATTTATCAAATATAAAATTAGAAATCACAAATAAATTTTAGAAAGGAGTAAGCTTAGAGTAGGTTACCACATAATCCCCCTAAAAAAGGGGACAAGGTTAATAAGCCTTGACTATAATTATACAAAGTAGTATAATTATAAAGATTATGTGGATTATATAGCTCAAATTTAATCACCTACTTTCTAGGGTTAGATTAAGCCATAGGGGGTCAGACCTACGGCTAACCCTTGAAAGTATTATACAAAAACCTACTTTAAACTACAAATAATATGTCATTTTTATTTAACAATACAAAGCTTTATATTGCTTTAGCTCTAATGCTTATACTTAATGTATTTTTATATCTTAAGCTAGATAACACAAACGCAAAATTAGAAAAAAGTCAAAGTGATTTAAATTTAGCTTTGAGTGTAAATAATGAACTCACAAAAATTACTCAGGAGTTGAAAACAAGACACGAACAAGAGCTAAAAGCACTCTTTCATGCAAATACTCAAAAAAATCAAATCAAAACAAGGGTTGATGATGTTAAAAACTATATATCCAAAAGCAATGAAACTAATACCACTAAGCTTTTTAATGTTATGCTTGATAGGCTGTGGGAGCAAAACACAAGTATTAACCAAAATACAAATTCAAAAAGTGTAAATACTAATTGAAGTATAAAAAATGTAGTTGAAAATTTTTTAAATAGTGTTATGTTGCATTATAATATACTACTTTCTTTTGGATTTTTAGTATATATTGTGACAATATATCATTTATTGAAATTACCATTCCAAAAGCTAAGAGATAATTTAGCGATAGATTCTAACAATGATGGTTTTAACAGATAATAAGTATTCATGTTCTCCGTTTCCTTTCATAGAAGGTGCTAGCGATATCGAAGATGATGATGCTCAAGTTAGTATTAATGATGAAAATAATAATGGTTGGGAAGATGATGGC
>NZ_JAKMPU010000014.1:0-16493 GCF_025771175.1 Campylobacter sp. RKI_CA19_01128 | reverse complement strand
CAAACAATAATAAAATATTAGTATAATAATAAAATACTATTAAAGATTGGATATACTGAGATATTGGGGGTTTGAATAAAAAATAATGTTATAAATTTTTAAAAGAACTTTTTACTAAAAGTATACTTAGCAAACTAGCAATCACTATAAAAATAATATAAATATAAAAATACTTCTCATATATAAAATTAACAACAAAGGGTGTTAAAAAACCTAAAATCGCATAAGAGATATTATAAGCAAAAGAAAGACCACTTGATCTTAACTCTGTAGTAAAAATTTGAGTCATAAAAATAGGAGCAAAAGCTATAATGCCTTGCGCAAAACAAGCAAGCAAATAAAATGATAAAAACCACTCATTATAAAAGCTAAAACTTATGCCAAAAGCTCCAAAAACCACAGTAAAAATCAAGCAAATCCTAAAATGTCCTAAAAAATCCGCTAAATACCCTTGTGCTAAACTTCCTAGTATGATCATCACGATGGCCAAATTTTGATATAACAAAGCAGTAGTTTTACTAACTCCTAATAGTCTTTCAAAATATTGTGGCAGTATCATTAAAGTAGCTACCCCGCTTGTTAAAACCACAGTAAGTAAAGCGCATATTAACATACTTTTCTTGTGTGTTTTTAAAGCTTGTAAAAGTGGAAAATTTAAAATTTTTTCTTTCTCTTTTATGTTTTTAAAAGCTGGCGTTTCATTAAGCTTTGTGCGCAAAAATAAAGCTATTATGCCAAAAAATCCCCCTATAAAAAAAGGAATTCTCCAAGCAAAGCTTTCTACTTCTTCTTTATTAAAATACGCATATATAGTCAAAGTCGCTAAATTTCCAAGCAATAAACCTAAAGTTAAAGTCGCTGAAATAAAACCAAGTGCCAAACCAAGTCTTTTTTTACTCACAAATTCACTCACAAAAATCCAAGCACCACTCACTTCAGCTCCTATGGCTAGTCCTTGAGTTATCCGTATGATAAAAAGCATAAAAGTAGCTAAAAGTCCTATACTTTCATAAGTAGGTAAAAAGGCCAAAACAAAACTTGGCACGACCATTAAAAGCATACTGACATAAAAAACATTCTTACGCCCTTTAATATCTGCAAAATGTGCTAAAACAACAGCACCAAAAGGTCTAGCTAAATACCCTGCTCCAAAGGCTACATAAGTGTAGATTAATGGCCAAAAATCATCATTTTGAGGAAAGAAAATTTTTGCAAAAACACTTGCAAAGAAGATAAATAAAACAAAATCATAAAATTCCAAAATACCACCTAAGGAAGCATAGATGGTATTTTTAAAAGCTTTTTGCATTATTAAATTTTGCCACCTTCGATTACTACATCATCAGCTTTTATATCATCGCTAAAAAATGGCTTTAAAGTTTCATCATAAGCTTTGTGAAAAAACTGCTCATTTTGTAATTTTAAAATCAAATCATTGATAAATTTCAACATAGCTTCGTCACCTTTTTTTACAGCAGGAGCTATAACATCATGATTTCCAAGTTCTTTAATCACTACTTCAAAATTTGGATTTTCTTTAGCCCATGCAAAAAGCAATGCATTATCATGGCTTAGCGCATCGCCTCTTTTTCCGATTAAAGCTGCAAAGGTTTCTGTGTTTTGATCAAATTTAATCGTTTTAATTTCTGGCATATTTTTTGTAAAATACGCATCAGCTGTTGTACCTTTATTTAAAATCAAAGTTTTGTTTTTTAAATCATCTATAGTTTTAATATCCGATCCCTTAGGAGCCACTACCCCAAGAGCAACTTTCATATAAGGCAATGCAAAATCCACCACAGCTTCTCTTTCTGGAGTTTTAGTAAAATTTGCTAAGATTAAATCTACTTTATTTGACTCTAAAAACTCCACCCTATTTGCTGCTTCAACTAAAACAAATTGAATTTTAGACTCATCGCCTAAAAGTTCTTTTGCTATACGTTTAGCAAAATATACATCATAGCCTTGATTTTTCCCTTGTGCATCTAGATAACCAAATGGAGGTTTATCACCAAAAACACCTATACGGATTACACCTTGTTGTTTAATTTTTTCTAAAGAGTTTTCATTAGAATTTGAATTTGAGCAGGCGCTAAAAAAAAGTGCCATTAAAAACGATAAAAGAAAAATCTTTTTCATATTTTTTCCTTAATGATTGAAATTTAAATTTATAAACCTTATATTAATTTTTTTAACAAATCTTTTCTAAAATAAAATTAACGATGAAAATCAAACAAATTGAGAAATTTTTTCGCACGATCAGTTTTTGGATTTTCAAAAAATTCATCAGGCTTTGAAATTTCTACTATTTTTCCATCATCCATAAAAACTATTTTATCAGCAACTGCTCTTGCAAAACCCATTTCATGTGTAACTATAAGCATAGTCATACCATCTTTTGCTAAATTTAAAATCACATCTAAAACTTCACGCACGATTTCAGGATCAAGCGCTGCTGTAACTTCATCAAAAAGCATGATTTCAGGATTCATACAAAGGCTTCTAACTATAGCTATGCGTTGTTTTTGTCCACCACTTAATTCTTTAGGATAGGCTTTTAATTTATGTAAAAGCCCTACTCTATCAAGCCAGTATTTTGCTTCTTCTAAAACCTCTTCTTTTTTTCTTTTTTGCACCTTTAAAGGCCCTAAGAGTATATTTTGCTCCACATTTAAATGATCAAAAAGTTCATAAGATTGAAACACCATACCTATTTTTTGGCGAATTTGAGTCCATTTTTTATAATTTTTATCAATTTTTTCATCATCTACAAAAATAGCCCCATCAGCCATTTCTTCTAAACCATTAATACATCTTAAAAGTGTAGATTTCCCACAACCACTTGGACCTAGTATAACCACTACTTCTTTTTGATTTACTTCTAAATTTATATCTTTTAAAACATGATGATCATCATAGTATTTTTGTAAATTTTGTATTTTTAAAATGCTCATATTAGCTCCATTTTTTCTCTAAAAACTTTGAATATACCGACAAAGGATAGCAAAGTATAAAATAAATCAATAAAATCAAACCATAAATCACAAAAGCAGCATAAGAATTTTGAAATAAATTTAGCTCAATCACTTGTTGGCCTACTTTAATAAGCTCTATGCCACCGATTAGATAAATCACTGAAGTGCTTTTAATAATTCTTGTAAAAAGATTAATACTCATTGGTAATAATCTTCTTAAAGATAAAGGTATAATGATAAAAAGATAAACTTCAAATTTATTAAAACCTAGTGAAAGTCCTGATTCATACTGGTGTTTTGGTATGCTTGCTAAAGATGATCTAACCAAATCCATCATCTCAAACACGCCCCAAATACTAAAAACAATAATACTTGAACCCAAAGCACCCAAATGCCATCCAAACCATTTCGCCAAGCCAAAATGCACTATAAAAAGCCAAACAATCAAAGGCATAATACGTACAAATTCAAGCATAAAACGACAAAAAGCATAAAGGATTTTATTTTTAGAATGCATTAAAATTCCAAAAAATACTCCTCCAATAAGTGAAATCAAAACACTAATCAATGAAAGCTCTAAAGTAACCTTTAAACCTTGTGCTAGTCTAAAAAAGGTATCTTGATTTAAAATTTCAAACATAATTTAACCTTTTTTCTATACGGTTTAACACTAAAGATAAGGGTAAAATCAAAATCAAATAACAAAGCACCAAAGCAAATAATGCTTCATTACTTTTATAATAAAGTCCTATAAGATCTTTAGCCACATATACTAAATCCGCTAAAGCAATAATGCTTACTACAGAAGTTTCTTTGAGTAAAAAAATGATATTTGCGCTAATACTTGGCATAGCTATACCCAAAGCTTGAGGCATGATCACATAGCGAAAATTTTGCCATTTACTCAAACCCAAAGAAAGTCCTGATTCATATTGTTGTTTTTTCACCGCTTCCATACCTGCTCTTAAGCTCTCAGCCATATAAGAACCACCTAAAAAACTAAGTCCTATCACAGCACAAGCAAAAGAACTAAGGTGTATTCCAAACTCAGGCAAAGCATAATATAAAAAGAAAAGTTGAATTAATAAAGGTGTATTTCTTGAAAATTCTATGTAAATTTTACAGATTGTATTTAAAAAAGAAAATTTAAAATAACTTACTCCCACACAAAATAAACCTACTAAAAATGAAAAAAATACTCCATAAATAGCAAGTTTTAAAGTAAGCCAAGAAGCTTGTATAAACATAGGGCTAAACTTGATTAAAAAATCAAAATCCATAAAACCTTCCATACTTTAAATACAATATTGTAACAAATAAGACTTAAAAAGACTTAATTAAATTTTGCATTTTTTCTTTATTTAAAATTGCTATTTTACCTTTATTTGTGCAAATAAGCTCATTTTGTTTTAATTCTTTTAAAAAACGCGACAAAGATTCTGGAGGTAAATTTAAAATCACAGCAATTTCTTTTTGCTTTAAATTTTGTAATTTTTCTTCATTTTCTAGTAAAAAGCTGACTAGTCTTGACTTTAAATCCAAAGATTTTTGTCTGATGAAATTTTCTAAAATTCGAATTTTACCGATTAAAGAAGTCAAAAGTAAAAAGCTAAATTCTCCATTTTCTAAGCATAATTTTTTAAATTCATCAAAATCAAAAACACAAATTTCACAATCTTGCTCACAAATTGCATTAGCTGGGTAATTAATACCCTCAAACACAGGCATTTCAGCTATAAAATTTACCGGAGTTAAAGTGTGAAGTGTTAACTCAAAACCTTTTGCATTCACCTTATATATACGCACTTTTCCACTTAGTAAAATGTAAATTTTATTTGCTTTTTCACCTTGAAAAAATAAAATATTCCCTTTGTTAAAACGTTTTTTCTTGCCTTTAGAAATTAAAATTTCAAAGTGTTTATCCATTTTCTTTTTCCATATTTTTGATACTTTCTTTTGCTTTTAAAACTAACTCTTCATCATCTGCAAAATCAAAGAATTTAAAATGATTACCATGTTGTACTCTACCATCTAGCAAATCCCCGCTTAGTCTATTTTTTAAATCAAGCTCAGCTATTTTAAATCCATCTAAAGTTTTAGCAAATTCAAGCAAACGACTTGAAATTTCTTTTTGCTTAGTATATAAATAACAAAAGCTCTCAAGCCCTACTCTACCTACCCTACCTCGAAGCTGATGTAAGGTAGCAAGCCCAAGCCTTTCAGCCCCAACAACCACAATCACACTAAGTCTTGGCAAAGAAATCCCCACTTCAACCACGGTAGTAGAAAGCAAAATCGTGCCTTTTTCTCTAAATTCTTGTAAAATTTGATCTTTATTTTTATCTTTTCCATGAGTTACATAAACATTTTTGTATTTGTTTATCCAGTATCCTTGTGCTTGTTCTAATGATAAATAATCTATATTTTCACTTTCATTTACTAAAGGATAAATGATGATTACTTGATGATTTTTAACTAGCTCATCATCGATTTTTTTAAGCAAATATTTAAAATCTTTATCTTGTATACAAAAAGTCTTAATGTCTTTTTTAAAAGGCATTTGTTTAATAAAACTAAAATTTACAAGCTCACTTTGTATCATAGAAAGTGTTCTTGGTATAGGTGTGGCAGAAAATTGCACGATATGTGGAGCATATTGAGAATTTTTACTAAGCTCACTTATTTTTTGTCTTTGATTAGAACCAAAACGGTGTTGCTCATCTATCATCACCAAAACTGCTTCAAATTCTTCTTGATGAATGAGCGCATGTGTGCCTATGATAAAATGAGCTTGTTCTTTTAATTTTGCTAAATCTTTATCTTTTTTACCACCTTTTAAAAGCAACACATTAACAAAATCAGGCAAAAGTCTTTTTGCTTCATGATAAATTTGCTCTGCTAATATACTAGTTGGAGCCATTAAAATAGCCTTTTTAGGATACACTAGCAAACTTGCAGCAAGTATGACCAAAGTCTTGCCACAACCCACATCGCCCATTACCACACGCCTTTTAGCAACTTTATTTTGTAAGTCTTTTTTAATATCTTCTATCGCCAAAAGCTGATCATTTGTAGGGTTAAATTCTAAACCATTAAGCCAAGAGCTTATATCGAAAAGATCTATTTTATAAGCATTTTGTGATATTTTTTTACCCTTTAAACGCCTTAAATGATTAAAAATTTCTATATATTTTAAATCTTTAACTATGGCGTTAAAATTTTCATAAAGAGTTAAATCATCATAATTGTGTAAATTCAAAAGTAAATTAATGTATTTTTGTTCTAAATTTAGCGCTTTTAAATTAGCTTCATTGACATATTTTAAGATAAGTTTTTTTATGCTTTCATCTTTAATAGAGCTAATTTGGTATTTAGGGACTATTTGACCTATATTTTTTACTATTTTTGGGTTTATAAACTGCCAAATTCCATTAAAAAAATTCATCTTTGCATGGATACAAACCAAAGCATTATGCTTAAAAATTTTAAAATGCCACTTATTAGGATGAAAGATCACTATATTTGCTTTGATACCCCATTCTAAACATTCACAAAGTATAAAAAGCTGGGAGTGATGATTTTGGGTGCTGATAATTTTTACATTTTGGGTACAAAATGTATCTTTTGGAAACTTTGAAATTCTAAAATCATCAAATTTTTTAGGTAAAATCAAAGCCAAATCGATACAATTTTTAACCCCTAAAGTATGAAGTAGTTTTAAATCCTTTTCTTCAACTTTCATTTTCTATACTTGCAAAACTCACTTTGGTAATTTCACTATGTGCTTTGATAAAGTCATTTAGCTCATTTAAAGTAGTGTTTTTAATCTTTTGCATTTCTTCTTTTAAATTTCCAAGTTTTAAACCATGCAAATACTCATTTAACATTATATCTAGTCTTTTAGCCAAGCTTTCATATCTTAAAGGCATAGAACCTACTAAAAATTGCTTAGCTAGTTGAAATTCTTTTTCATTGACTCCATTTTGGACAAAATTTTCAAAAACTTCCTTAACTAAAGTTTTAGCCTCATTAGAACTTTCATTTTTAGTTTGCAAATACCCAAAAACTCTACTATAATTTAAATTTACATCAAGCATAGCATATGCTGAATACGCCAAGCCTCTTTTTACACGCACTTCCTCCATCAAACGCGAACCAAAACCACCTTGACCCAAGATAAATAAAGCAAGTTTAGCTAAATATATTTTTTCATCATTAATTTGTATATTAAATGGAGAACAAAAGTATATATAAGCTTGCTCAGTGCTTTTTTGCTCACTTACTTCTATACTCTCATCAACGAGCTTGTAGCTTTTGTTTTGATTTGGGACATTTCTTTTTAGAATTTGGCAAATTTTTTCTACTTTAATCTTTGCTTCATCTTCTTTAATATCTCCACCAAAAACAAATAAAGCATTATCAAGTACTAAATTTTCACTCATAAAATCTTGTAATTCTTTTAAACTAATCTTTTCTATGCTTTCTTTAGTCCCATCAAGACCACTAGCAAAAATTTCATCTTTGAAAATATTCTTATTTAAAAGTCTTTTTGCTTGATAATCATAATCAGTATTTAAACTTGCAAGCTCACCCAAGGCTAAAGTTTTTAATCTTTGTAAGATTTTTTCATCAAAACGCACATTTAAAAACAATTCTTGTAATTTTTCTAAAGCAAAATCAAAATGTTCTTTCAAGCATTTAATACTAATTTGAAAATGCTCAAAACTAGCCTTAGCATAAAGCTCTATAGCACGGTATTCTAAGCTTTTAAAAAACTCATCACTACTTCCTTCATTTAAAAGCCTAGCAAGCATACTTGCACAACCTCTATTGTGTTTTTCTGCTATTTTTCCACTATTTTTAAAAATGAGTTTGAAAAATACTACAGGAAGCTCGTTTTCATACTCATATATTATGTCTATTTTAGTATTATTAAAGTCTAAATTTAGCATTAAAACCTTTCTAAAATATTATAAGCTGTATCGCGTTTAGCAGGTAATTCTCCTATATCTTTGATAAGTTCTATCATTTGTTCTTGATTCATTCTATATTTTGCACCCGCTGCAGCTACGACATTTTCTTCCATCATGGTTGAACCTAAATCATTTGCACCAAATTTTAAAGCAAGTTGGCCTATCAAAGAGCCTTGTGTTACCCACGAACTTTGTAAATTTTTAAAATTATCCAAATATAATCTTGCTAAAGCTAGCAATCTTAAATACCTATTAGAGCTTTGCTTGATGATTTCAGGATGTTTTTTAATCAAAGGAGTATTTTCGCTTTGAAATGACCATAAAATAAAAGCTCTAAAACCATTTGTTTTATCTTGTAAATTTCTTAAATGATCAAAATGTTCAATGATTTCTTCATCATTTTCAACCGTACCAAACATCATTGTAGCAGTACTTTTCATACCTATATTATGCGCACTCTCATGCACCCTAAGCCAAGTAGCTGTGTCACATTTGTGTGGTGCGATGATATCTCTTACCCTATCGCTTAATACTTCAGCACCCGCTCCAGGTATAGAAAAAAGTCCTTTAGCTTGTAATCTTTTTAAAACCTCTTCGATAGAAATTTTAGAAACTCTTGCTATATAAGCTATTTCTACTGCTGAAAAACCATGCACAGTGATGGTTGGATAATTAGTTTTTATATAAGAAAGCAAGTCTTCATACCATTCTATTTTAAGTTTTGGATGCACCCCACCTTGAAATAAAATTTGCGTTCCACCTATGGCTTGTAATTCTTCTATTTTTTGCCCTATTTCTTCGTATTTTAAAATATAAGAATCATCATCTTTTTCTTTTCTACAAAAAGCACAAAAATCACAATCAATACAGCAAATATTTGTATAATTTATATTTCTATCCACCACAAAAGTAGTTATTTTTTCAGGGTGAAGCTCTAATTTTTTCTCATATGCCATTGCGCCTAATTCGCATAAAGGTGCATTTTGGAGTAAATTTAATGCTTCATTTTTACTTAATCTATTCATTATTAACCTTTTTTATAAAAAAGAATTATTATAGCATTTAAATGTAAAATAATCTTAAAAACGATATAATCAAGCCCTTTAATTTCATATATTCATAGGATACTCATGACTTATAGGTCTTTACTTAAAAATAATAAAACTTTTCGCCTTTTAGCAATGGTACAATTTATAAGTTATTTTGGTGCATGGTTTTCTCAAGTAGGTGTTTTTACCCTCTTAACCAAAGAGCTACAAGCGCCCGCAAATATCATAGGTTTTTCAGCTATTTTTGTTTTTTTACCTTCTATTATACTTGCACCTATAAATGGAGTTATAGTAGATAGATTTAAACCTAAGAATTTATTACTGACAATGATTAACATTGAGATGATTTCTATTTTTATGTTAATTTTTGTAAATTCTTTAGCTATGCTTTGGTTTTTATACTTTTTAACCTTTGTGCGTATGGCGGTTGCAAGCATGTATTTTCAAACAGAAATGTCAGTTTTACCTAAAATTTTAACCCCACAAGAATTAAAACTAGGCAATGAGCTTCATAGTATTATATGGGCTGTATCATATGCTTTGGGTATGGGTGCAGCAGGACTTTTTATAGATCTTTTTGGAGTAAAACCAGCTTTCATAGCTGATACTTTAATGCTATTTTGTGCTATGCTTATACTTAAAACCTTAATCTTACCCGATGAAAAAAATACCACACAAAACAATCTTTTTATATTAATCAAAGAAGGCTTAGTTTATGTATTTAACAATAAAAAAATCATTCATTTGATTTTACTTCATGGAGTTGTAGGGATAACCGCTTATGATGTTTTAATTACTCTTTTAGCTGAATATGAATACGCAAAAGTTATTTCCATACCTCTAGCCATAGGTCTTTCAAATGCTATAAGAGCCATATCTTTACTCATAGGACCTTACGTACTTAGTCCTTATATTAATAAAAACACTTTAGTATATTTATACTTAGCGCAAGGTATGGGTATAATGCTTTGGGCTTGCTTGCAATTTAACTTTTATCTTGCCTTTATAGGCTTAGTAATGGCAGGTTTTTGTACTTCATCTTTATGGAGCTATACTTACACACTTTTGCAAAATGATTGCGATAAAAGATATTATGGTAGAGTGATTGCCTATAATGATATGGTGTATTTAACTTTTAGTGCAATTATTGCTTTTTCAACAGGATATTTATTTGAATTTTATGGAGTAAAATTAAGCCATTTTACTTTTGGCTTAGGAGTATGTTTTATCTTTGCGGCGATTTATTGGTGGTGGTTTAATAAAAAATATAATTAATCCACCTTAGAATAATAAACCCCACCCGCTGAAAAGTTTTTTTCAAAATACGCTGTTTCAGGTACAAGATCTGATTTTCCTGGGTATATTCTACCCTCTCTATTCAATATCCTATGGAAACGCTCCATTAGTCTTATTTTGAAATCTTGATCAAAATAAATCATCATATTTCTTGAAAAAATTACATCAAATTTTCCAAGTTTAAATAAAGAATCATCAAAAACATTACAAAGCTCAAAACGACATCTACAAGCTAAAGTCTCTTTTTTAAGCTGATACATTCTATCTTTTACATCAAAATAACGCGTTTTTTGCATAGTGTTTAATCTAGCTACTGAGCGCTCTGAATATAACATTTCATTGCATTTATCTATCATTTTTTTATTAATATCTATACCAACTATATTCATACCTTTAACAAAATTCTCACTTGCTAAAATAGCTAAAGAATACACTTCCTCACCACTTGAACATGGAGCACAAAGCACATTTACAGGTCGATCAAGAGATTTTATATAAAAAATTACATCTTTTAATTGTTCTAATTCTCTAAAAAAATATGTCTCACAAACTGTAATAAAATCCATAGTTTCTTGCTTTAAATTTCTTTGAAACTGCACTTTTTCATTTAATTCACTAAGACTGCTTAAACCTAATTCTTGTAAAAATTTAGGTAGCTTTATAGATAAAATATCTTTTTTAGTATTAAGATTATTTCCACTTATTTGCTCTACTATTTTTATAAAATCATTCATTTCATTTTCTGTAATTTTTATCATCTTTCCATCCTATGATTTGATAAAATTTATTATTTCTTTTTTGAGTTCTATTAAACTCATAGGTTTTAAATTTGGATTAGTATCTCTAGCTTTTTTTGGCATTCCATATACTATAGAATCTGCCTCATTTTCACATAAACACCTCACACCAACTTTATAAAGCTCAAATAAAGATTTAGCACCATCATCACCCATTCCTGTCATAATCAAAGCTAAAATTTTATGATATTTGCAAAGATTTACAGCTGAATGAAATAAAACATCAATTCCTGGATTAAAACTACTTGTTTGCTCTGTAGTATTTAACACCAAAGCATTATTTCCACTTAAAACCATATTTCTTTGACAAATATAAATTTTATTTTTTAAAACTTCTTTGTCATTTGGTATGATCACATCACTTTTTGCTTCTTTGTTGAATTGATTTACAAAAGAAGGAATAAAAGCTGGGTTCATATGTTGGGCAATCACTACCGCACAATCTTTAAGTTCTATATCATTAAGTAAAAACTTTAGTTGGCTTGGACCGCCCGTTGAAGAACCAATCAAAATAAGCTTCATTTTTTACCTTAAGTTTAGTATTATTATATCAAATTAAATATTTGAAAATATTAAAAAATAATTATATACAAGAAAGAAAAATTTTAATTAAATATGATAAAATTAATACTTTAAATTTCAAATGATAAGTGATTATTAAATGTTAAGAGAAAAAATTTACATAGCAAGTGATCATGCTGGCTTTATTTTAAAGCAAGAAATTATCAATTTTTTACAAGAAAAAAATATAAGCTTTGAAGACTTAGGTCCTTTTAGTAACGATCGTTGTGATTATCCTGATTATGCACATTTATTAAGCTCTAAAATTAATGAAAATAGTTTTGGAATTTTAGTGTGTGGATCAGGTATTGGTATGAGTATAGCAGCAAATCGCCATACAAATATACGTTGTGCTTTATGCAATGAACCTTTAAGTGCTAAACTCTCAAGAGAACATAACGATGCAAATGTTTTAGCCTTAGGAGCTAGACTAACCGGAGTAGATATGGCTTTTGAAATTATCTCAAATTTCATTAATACTTCTTTTAGCGGTGGAAGACATTGCGTGCGAATTAGTAAAATAGAGGCAAAATTATGATTTTAAGTTGGCTTGTATTAACTGTATTAATTTGTGTTAGTATTTATATGACTATTATGTTGCTTTATTATAAAACCTTACTTCATAAAGAAAAAGTAGCAAAAGAATTCATAAAAAATAATCTTGATGATACTGAAATAGTCATTAGAAAATTACAAGTACAACTTCAAAGAAGCTTGGGTAATATTGATATTTTAACTGAGGAATTAAACAAAAGCAAAGCAGACCTAACCTCTCTTAGAACAAGAAATTCACAATATCGTATCGAAAATGAAAAATTAAGACAAAGAATCAAAGAATTAGAAGCAAAAATCGAGGCATTATTATGATGAAAGAACAAGATAAAAAATACTTATTAGATAGCATTAGAGCTATTAAGGATTTTCCAAAAGAAGGAATTATCTTTAGAGATATCACTACTTTATTAAATAATAAAGAAGCATTTGCATTTTTAATGGATCATTTAGTTGAAAAATACCAAAATGCAAAACTTGATTATATCGTTGGTATAGAAAGTAGAGGTTTTATTTTTGGAGCTGCACTAAGTGCTAGATTAAAACTACCTTTTGTGCCTATTAGAAAACCAGGTAAATTACCTTCAAAATGCTTGCAAGAATCTTATAGTTTAGAATATGGTAGTGATACCATAGAAATTCATATCGATGCATTTAATAATCAAAAAGCAAACGTTTTGCTCATAGATGATCTCATCGCAACAGGTGGCACAGCTATCGCTGCTGTTAAACTCATAGAAAAACTCAATGCAAAATGCGTTGAAGCTTGTTTTTTACTAGAATTAAAAGGTCTTGATGGAGCTAAAGAATTAGCTAAATTAACTTCTGTTTATAGTGTTTTAGAGGTATAAAATGGAAGAATTTTTAAAACAACTTTTGTATGATTATAAAAACTGGGCTTATATCATCGTGTTTTTATGGTGCATACTTGAGGGAGAACTTGCGCTTATTTTAGCAGGTATTTTTGCACATGAAGGTCATGTAAATTTAGGATTTATCATCTTTGTAGCAGGTTTGGGTGGTTTTGTAGGTGATCAAATATATTTTTATATAGGAAGATATAATAAAAAATACATTCAGAAAAAACTTCGCACCCAAAGGCGTAAATTTGCCATAGCGCATTTACTCTTACAGCGTTTTGGTTGGCCTATTATATTCATACAAAGATATATGTATGGCTTTAGAACTATTATACCTATGAGCATAGGACTAACACGCTATAGTGCGAAAAAATTTGCATTTATTAATCTCATTAGTGCTTGGGCTTGGGCTGCTATAACCATTTTACTTGCATGGTTTTTTGGAAAACAAATTTGGCTTGCAGTGGAATGGGCTGGAGATCACTGGTATTTTGCAGTGCCTATTATTGCTTGTTTTTTACTTGCTTTATTTTTAGGTATGAAACAAATAGAAAAATCAATACTTAGAAAAAGGGAACATAAATGATTTTTAATTTTAAAGAAGAAACTATAAATTCTATAAATGCTGACTTTGAAATCATTTTAATACAAGATAAAAAGATAGAAAAATACACTCAAAGTCAAGAACTCTTTAAACTTTTAAATTATAAAGGCGAAGGAATTTGCATAGATATGCAAAATAAAATTCTTTATAGCGAACTTAAAAGTTTAGAATATGAAGATATAAGACTTGCTTTTGCAAATGCTTATAAAGCTTTAAAAAAACTTGAAATTCAAAGTGTTAAAACAAAGAGTGTTGTAGGAAAATGCGTAGTAAATAGCTTTAATGCTATGATTCAAGGATTTACTTTTGGTGCGTATGAGTTTGATAAATATAAAAAAGAAAAAACACAGAGTAAGTTAGAGAATATTTTCATTTCAAAAGATGAAATTAACAACAAAACATATAACCTAGAAGAAGCTTGCATAGGTATAAACTATGGTCAGGTTTTTTCAAATGCTTGTGATTTTGCAAAAAATATCGTAAATGAAATTCCTCAAATTTATACTCCTGCAAAAATGGCTGAGGATGCTCTTAGCTTAAGTCAAAATGATTGCAAGATTTCATGTAAAATCTATGAGAGTGATTTCTTAGAGCAAGAAAAAATGCAAGCATTTTTAGCGGTAAATCGTGCATCAATCCATCCTCCAAAACTCATTCATCTTTCATACAAACCACAAAATCCAAAAATGAAAGTAGTGTTTGTAGGCAAAGGACTAACTTATGATAGTGGTGGGCTTAGTTTAAAACCTGCTGATTATATGCTAACGATGAAATCAGACAAAAGCGGCGGTGCAGCGGCAATGGCCATCATCAAAGGCGCAAGTGAATTAAACCTTGATATAGAAGTACATTCTATCATCGGTGCAACTGAAAACATGATAGGTGGAAATGCTTACAAGCCTGATGATGTACTCATCTCAAGAGAAGGTGTGAGTATCGAGGTTAGAAATACCGACGCAGAAGGAAGATTAGTTTTAGCAGATTGTCTTTCGCTTGCTCAAGATCTAAAACCTGATTTATTAATAGATCTTGCCACTCTAACTGGAGCTTGCGTAGTAGGACTTGGAGAATACACAAGTGCTATCATGGGAAATAATGAAGATTTACAAAATGATTTTTTCAAAGTAAGTAAAAAAAGTGGAGATTTAGCTACTATTTTACATTTTAATCCACATTTAAAAGAACTTATAAAATCAAATATAGCAGATGTAAGTAATACCTCTTCAAGTCGTTATGGTGGGGCTATTACTGCAGGGTTATTTTTAAATTCTTTCATTAGAGAAGAATATAAAGACAAATGGCTACATTTAGACATCGCAGGGCCAGCTTACTTAGAAAAAGCTTGGGGTTATCATAGCTTTGGTGCAAGTGGAGCAGGTGTTAGAATGTGCCTTTCATATTTACTTTATCTTTCAAGGAAACAAAAATGAGTTTATCAGTTGGTATAGTAGGACTTCCAAATGTTGGAAAATCTACCACTTTTAATGCACTAACAAGAGCACAAAATGCAGAAAGTGCAAATTATCCATTTTGTACCATAGAGCCAAACAAAGCAGTCGTACCTGTACCTGATCATCGCTTAAAAGAGCTAGCAAAAATCGTTAATCCACAAAAAATCATACGCTCAAATATAGAATTTGTTGATATAGCAGGCTTAGTAGCAGGAGCTAGCAAAGGTGAGGGTTTGGGTAATAAATTTTTATCTAACATACGTGAAACAGAGATGATTTTACATATTGTGCGTTGTTTTGATGATGAAAATATCACCCATGTTGCAGGTAGTGTTGATCCTGTGCGTGATGTGCAAATCATAGAAACAGAACTTATACTAGCAGATATAGAACAACTTAGTAAAAAAATAGAAAAACTCACCAAAGGCGCAAAAGCTAATGAAAAAGGTGCAAAAGAAAGTTTGGCTTTAGCTAATGAGCTTTTAGAACATTTAAATCAAAACAATAGTGCAAGCTCATTTCCAAATAAAAATGAAGTCTATCATGCTCTTATAAAAGAACTAAGATTGCTTTCAGCTAAGGAAGTGATATATGGGGCAAATGTAGATGAGAATTCCCTTTTAGAAGATAATGAATTTGTAAAAAATCTTAAAGAATTTGCAGCAAAATCAGGTCATGAGGTTATCAAACTTTGCTCTAAAATAGAAGAGGAAATGATAGCTTTAAGCGATGAGGAGCATTTTGAGTTTTTAAAATCTTTAGGGATTGAACGTAGTGGGCTTGAAGTAGTTATACGCACAGCATTTTCAAAGCTTAATCTAATTAGCTATTTTACAGCAGGTCAAATAGAAGTTAGATCATGGACTATACAAAGAGGCTGGAAAGCACCAAAAGCAGCAAGTGTAATCCATAATGATTTTGAAAAAGGTTTTATCAAAGCTGAAGTGATTTCTTATGAAGATTATATCGCTTGCAAAGGAGAAAGTGGCGCTAAAGAAGCAGGAAAACTACGTCTTGAAGGAAAAGATTATATCGTACAAGATGGCGATGTAATGCATTTTAGATTTAATGTTTAATAAAATTTGCAAGCTATTTCAAGCTTGCAATCTCAAAAATACACCCCTCCACTTAAATACAATTTCATTCTATGATCATCATCGTATTTATACTGATGAACAGCTCTTGCTGCATCAAGCTTTATATAATACTCATTAGTTTTATTATAAAGTACTTGCAAACCTACTGCATCTAAAAAATGCTCATCTGCTAATCTACTCCCTGAGTCTTTTTCATACCAAGCATAACCTATATCATAAAAAGGAGTAAAATAAAAATTAGTATTTGGTATATTTATTCTTATACCAAAGTTAGCTAT
>NZ_JAKMPU010000013.1:0-35297 GCF_025771175.1 Campylobacter sp. RKI_CA19_01128 | reverse complement strand
AGTTTTAAATAATTAACTAAACCCTTAATGGGTTTAGTTTAGCTGATGAAGGATTTTAAGCAAACTCCATCTACATTTAATTCATAAGCTTTTTTCAGGTTATTTTTTAAAGTATCAAGCAAAAATAAAATTTTAGAATCAAACATATAAAACTCGGCCATCTTTGATGCAATTTTTGCCAAATTTTCATCTTTTATTAAAATGTATTTTGCACCCAATGCATTAGAAAGTAAAATTTCTTCTTCGTTTTTAACAAAAATACCAAAATCTACTTTTTCATCTTTTGCATTTTTAATAACCGATTCATCATATTCAAAACAATTCACATTAGTTTTGATAAAAATATTTTCATAATGACTAAATTTTTGCATATTTATCAAAGGATGTCCAAAAATTAACATAGCTTTTCCTTTACTTTTAAAAGACAATAATTTCTAAAACCACGGTTGAAAATTTTATAATCTTTCATTCCTTGTAGTTCATCATAAACCTCGCTACCTTTATAAAGCAAAAATGAAGTTTTTTCATCATAAAAACCATTTGAAATTTCAATCAAAGGTTTTATATCCATCAAAGCCCTTGATGTGATTAAATCTACTTTGAAAGGTGGATGATTTTGTAATTTTTCTTTTATGATATTTATATTTATCAAATTAAGCTCAGTTTTAATCACTCTTAAAAAAGAAGCCTTTTTAACACTGGGCTCAAATAGAAAAAAATTACTATTTTCCAAAATACATGCTAAAAATATTGCAGGAAAACCAGCCCCACTTCCAACATCAACAACCTTTTTTTTATCAGTCAAATCACAATAGTCTAAAATTTTTATACTATCAATAATATTGTCGTCTATGTTTTCAAGATGAGTTAGATTATGCACAGCATTAAATTTTTTTAACAACTCTTTATAAAGCGCGATTCTTTGGTAAAAATCATCTTTATTTGCAAAATCTTTTAAAAAATTTAATTGCTCTTCATAAATTTTCAATTTAAATGCCCCATTTGCGTATGTTTAATTTCCAAATAATCTTTATTAAAACGATTTGCTTCAATTAAAATAGGAATTCTTAAATTTACTTTTCCTTTTAAAGAGCTAAGTTTTTCAGGATTATTAGTCAAAAGATTAATCTTAGTAATCTTATAATGTTTAAGTATAAAATCTACTATTTCATAACTACGCTCATCTGCTTTAAATCCTAATTGATGATTTGCCTCTATAGTATTAAAACCTTTATCTTGTAAAGCATAAGCATTGATTTTATTAAAAAGTCCTATGCCTCTTCCTTCCTGTCTTAGATAAATCACCATACCACCATGCTCTTGGATATATTTTAATGAAAAGTCAAGTTGCTCACCGCAATCACATTTTAAACTTCCTAAAACATCACCTGTTAAACATTCTGAATGGATTCTAATATTAACTTCTTTTTCTAATTTTCCTTTAAAAATACAAAGATGTTCTTTGTCATTTTCTTTAAAACTTTGTATATTAAATTCTCCAAAACGAGTGGGAAGTTTTGCTATTTCAGAAATTTGAATAGTCATTATTTTCTTCACCTTTTTACAAAAAATATGCTAGAATTTAAGCAATTTTAACAAACAAAAAGGAAATTTATGTTTAAACGCTTTAGAAGATTAAGACTAAATGAGAATATTAGAAGTCTAGTAAAAGAAAATACTTTAAATTTAGATGATTTAATCTACCCCCTTTTTGTTGTAAATGGTACTAATATTAAAAATGAAATCACATCTATGCCAGGTGTGTTTCAAATGAGCTTAGATGAAATTTTAAAAGAATGCGAAGAACTAATTAGTCTTGGCATTAAAGCTATTATTTTATTTGGTGTGCTAGAAAGTTCTAAAAAAGATAGCTGTGGAAGTGATGCATTGAGCGATGATGGTTTGATTGCTACAAGTCTAAGAGCTATTAAGGCAAAATTTCCTAATTTAGTAGTGATTACCGATCTTTGTTTTTGTGAGTATACTGATCATGGTCATTGTGGTATTATTGATCCAAAAAGCAAAAGTGTGGATAATGATTTAACTTTAGAAATTTCAGCCAAACAAGCTCTAATTCATGCCAAAAATGGCGCTGATATGATAGCACCAAGCGGTATGATGGATGGCATTATTGAAACTTTAAGAAAAACTTTAGATGAAAATGGTTTTGAGAATTTACCTATTATGGCTTATTCTACTAAATTTGCCTCAGCTTATTATGGACCTTTTAGAGATGTGGCTGATTCTGCGCCAAGCTATGGGGATAGAAAAACCTATCAAATGGATTTTGCTAATGGTAAAGAAGCCTTATGCGAGAGCTTAGAAGATGAAAAACAAGGTGCTGATATTTTGATGGTTAAACCAGTACTTGCGTATTTAGATGTAGTTAAAGATATAGCAAATCATTCCAAACTTCCACTTTGTGTGTATAATGTAAGTGGTGAATATGCTTTATTAAAAGCAGGTCAAAAAGCAGGCGTGATTGATTATGAAAAAATAGTACTTGAAACTATGCTTGCATTTAAAAGAGCAGGAGCTAAGCTTATCATAACTTATCATGCAAAAGAAATTGCAAAATTATTAAACAAGGAGTAAGATTGGATAGTCTAAGTAAAAAAAGTTCTCAAGATATCATTAATGAATTATCAAATTATTTGGGTATAGAAAAACACAATCAAACCATATTTCATCTAACTCATATAAACGAAAAAGAAAAAAAATTAAGCTTAAAAAATGGCCATGAATTAGCACCTGAACCATGGTTTATAGTAGATGAAAATGGCGAAGTTAAAACTATGTTTTCAGTAAAAACCCTAATTGAGTTTTTACAAAATGCCAAAGAGGTGCAAAAAGATAATTTTGAACTCAAATTAGAAAAGGCTATTTATCAACAAATTCCTATTGATTTTAACGATGTTTGGACAGTTGCTATGGATGAGATTAAACATCAAGTTGCCAAAGGCGTAAAAGAAGTAAATATTGATTTAGATCAACTAATTAGCAATATTCATACTAAACATCCTAATTTGTTTATTAATATGAAAGAAATGATGCAAAAGGTAAAACCAAATGAAAGATTATAAAAGCTTTGTTAAATACTCCAAAGCAGGCCCAAGATATACATCTTATCCTACTGCAGTGGAGTTTAACACTCAGTTTAAATATGAAGATTATATACAAATTTTAAAAGATCAAAAAGCGCAATTATCTTTGTATTTTCATTTGCCTTTTTGTAGAAGCGCTTGCTATTTTTGTGGTTGTAATGTAATATATACTGCTAAAGAAGAAAGCAAAGAAAGATATTTAAATTATCTTTTTAAAGAACTTGATCTTTTAGCAAATATCATCAACACCCAAAGAGAAGTAGCTCAAATGCATTTTGGTGGTGGTACACCTACATTCTTTTGCGCCAAACAATTACAAAGTTTGATTTTAAAAATTAAAAGCATTTTTCCAAATTTTACCCAAGATAGTGAAGTAAGCTGTGAGATTGATCCTAGATTTTTAAATGAAGAACAAGCTGATGTTTTGATTCAAAATGGTTTTAACCGTATTAGTTTTGGCGTGCAAGATTTTGATGAAAAAGTTCAAAAGGAAATTCATAGAATTCAACCTTTTGAATTAACCAAAAATGCAGTAGATATGGTAAGAAAAAAGGGAATTAACTCAGTAAATATGGACTTAATCTATGGTCTTCCTTATCAAAGCCTAGAAAGTTTTAAGCAAACTTTAGAAAAAGCATTACTAATCAATCCTGATCGTTTTGCTATTTTTAACTATGCACATGTGCCTTGGCTTAAAAAAAATATGAGAAAATTTGATGAAAGCACATTACCAAGCCCTGATGTAAAACTTCAGATTTTAGAATACTGTGAAAAATTTTTAACTCAAAATGGTTATAAAATGATAGGAATGGATCATTTTGCAAAACCACAAGATGAACTTTTTAAAGCTTTAGAAAATGGTAGCTTGCATAGAAATTTCCAAGGCTATACTACAAAAGGTGGAACTGATTTAATTGGCATTGGCTTAACAAGTATAGGCGAAGGACAAAGACATTATATGCAAAATTTCAAAGACATGCCAAGTTATGAAAAAGCTATTGATGAAGGTAGATTACCTTGTGAAAAAGGTATTATGCTTGATGATGATGATGAATTAAGAAAAGCTGTTATTATGGAACTTATGAGTAATTTTGCACTTAATATAAAAAATATAGAAAATAAATTTAAGATTGATTTTTTTGAATATTTTAAACAAGATTTAAAAGAACTTGAAGAACTTGGCGAATTTGTCACTATAGATAAAAACCATATCAAGGTTAATGAAACAGGAGTACTTTTAATACGTAATATTGCTATGTGTTTTGATAAATATTTAAAACGCATTAGCGAAGACAAAAAAGTATTTTCTAAAACGGTTTAATATGCTAAATGTTAATGAAATTTCTAATGCTTGCGTAAAATGTGGCAAATGCATACCAGTTTGTACTATACACGAGATAAACCGCGATGAGAGCACTTCTCCTCGTGGTTTTTTGGATTTAATTAGTGCTTATAAAAATCAAGAACTAGAACTTGATAAAAATCTTAAAAAAACTTTCGAATCATGTTTTTTATGCACAAATTGCGTTGAAGTTTGTCCAAGTCATTTAAGAGTAGATAGTGCTATTGAAAAAGCGCGCTTTGATATAGCTCAAAAATTTGGCATAGCATGGTATAAAAAGCTTGCTTTCTTTTTTTTAAGACACAGAAAGATTTTAGATATCTTAGCAAGATTAGGCTATGTTTTTCAAAGTTGTGCTTTTAGCTTGCAACATAAAAATTTAGGAATGAAAGCTAAATTTAGCCTACCATTAATCAAAAAAGACCGCTTATTGCCTTCTTTAGCTAAGAAAAGTTTTTTAGCCTCTAATCCTGATTTTATAAACAATCAAGGCGAAAAAACTATAGGACTTTTTATAGGTTGTTTATCTAATTATTCCTACACTAATACAGGTTTTGCCTTGCTTGAAATTTGTAAACATCTTAAAATTAATGTAGATTTATTAAAAAATCAATCTTGTTGTGGTGCTCCTCATTATTTTACCGGAGATTTTAACAGCGTAGAAAAATTAGCTAAAAAAAATATCATTTATTTTGATGAAAAATTAAAAACACTAGATTATATCATTATCCCAGAAGCGACCTGCTCTGCGATGATTAATATAGACTATGAACATTTTTTCCATATGCAAAATGATAAAGAATGGGCAATAAGAGCTAAAAATATTTCCAGTAAAATACTACTTGCAACAAAATATTTTTATGAATACACTAATTTAGAAGAACTTTTAAAAACAAAGAAAAAAATAAATACAAAAATAACATATCATGATCCTTGCCATGCAAGAAAAATGCAAGGAGTTTTTAAAGAACCAAGAGCTTTACTAAAGCAAAATTATGCTTTTAAAGAACTTATCAAGTCAAATGAGTGCTGTGGTTTTGGTGGAGTTAGCATGCAAACTGATCATTATGAAAAAGCTTTGCAAGTTGGCATAAAAAAAGCTCAAAACATACAAAAAAGTAATGTAGAAATCATTAGCGCAGAGTGCTCAGCTTGTAGAATGCAAATTTCAAATGCATTAGAGCATGAAAAAATTTCCACAAGATTTTTACACCCATTAGAACTTATAGCTAAAACACTTCAAGATTAAAACTAATCTTGATGTTTAATATCTTCAATATTTGACCTATTTTTTTCTATTAAAATTCTATTTTGTTCTATGTTTTCACTATTTTTCTTGCATTCATTTTTTAAAATCTCTATATTTTTATACAAAATCTTTATTTTTCTTTCATAACGATTAATCAGCAAAAACACTATAAATAAAAATAAAATTAAAATAGCCCAATTTAAAAATGCCATATTTATCCTTTCTTTAGATATATTAGTACTTTTTATCTTAAATTACAATTCTTTTTAAATTTGGAGAAAGTTTTACTAAAATTTCATAATTAATAGTATTAAAAAAGTTGGCCATAACATTTGCATCATTTATAACACAAATCACCTCACTATCATTCTCACAAGAAAAGCTATCCATAGACATTTTTCCAAGTATTTTTTTACCATTAGGAAGAAAAAAATCTTTTTTACCATCATAACGCAAAAGCCCATCAGCATAACCTAAATCATAAGTTGCTATTTCTATATCTTCTTTTGCACTATACATTCCACCATAACCAACACTTTGACCTTTTTTTAACACTCTTTGGCTTAATTTTTCAGCCCATAAACTCAAAACCCTACGCAAGTCTTTACTAAAATGCGCATAACCAAATTGTACAAGCCCTACTCTACAATACTCATCATCTTCTAAAATATTTGCTCTAAATAAAGCTTCAGAATTATGAGAATGAAATACTAAGTTCTTAGCCTCTTCTTGTAATAAATCATAAATTAACTTTTTAGCGTGTTGAAATTTTTGTTTTTGCACAAAATAACTTGCATCTACTTCATCACTTCCTGCAAAATGCATCATCACTCCATGAAGTATCAAATTATTACTTTTTAACCCTTGCATCACTTCTTGAATTTCTTCAAGCAAAATTCCATTTCTATGCATGTTTGTATCTATGACTAAATGAATTTTTGTATTTTTTTTAAGCTTTTTTATGTCATTTTTTGCATTTAATGCATAAATAAATTTTTCACTTTCATTACCATGTGGATGATGAGATAAAATTAAGATATTATCAAAAATATTTTCAAGCTCTTTTGCTTCGTCTTCATTTTTTACGGCTATAAAATTTATACCTTTTGCTCTAGCTATAGGAGCTAAAAGTTTAGCTCCATGACCATAAGCATTATCTTTAAAAACACAAATTACTTTTTCATAACCTCCAGCCTTAGAGGCTATTAGGTCAAGATTATACTCATAAGCTAAGCGATCGATTTTTATATAAGCCATTATTGTTCAGCTAAAATTTGCATTTTATCTTCAACTAGCTTAACATAAAGAACTTTTTCTCCTTTGAATTTATAATTAGTACTACGATAATCTTCATAAAATCCTATTCTAAAAATCTTCTCATTTTTTTCATTTGGATAAGGACTTATGCTAAGATCTGAAAATTTAATAGTTTTTTCTTCTTTTTTAGCAAAAATTCTTTGTTTGTTTTTTGCAAACTGCTCATATGAAAATTTATTTTTATGCTTGAATATTTTTTGATCATAAAAAGATAAGTATTTGTCAATGTCACTTTTTTGCCAACTGTCTTTCCAAGCAAATAAATTTGCTAACAAAATAGCAACTTCTTCATGGTTTGTTCTTACTTTATTTTTTTCCTCTGTCATTGCATATGATTTTCTATCAGCGACTAATTTATTAAAATCTTCTAGTAAATCATTTTGTACAGCAATACAACCTCTAGTTTTATAAGTATCTAAACGCGTTCCATCTAAAGGATATCCATGAATCCAAATTCCACCACCTGTTTTACCTAAAGTTTTATCTAAAACGTTTGGATAAGTTGTCGCAAAAGCAAATGGTCCATAATATGGGTCACCAGGATAAAATTTCTTTCCAAGCTCATAAAAACCTATAGGAGTTTTTAAATCCCCTTCTATTTCTTTATCTCCAGCCAAACCAGTTAAAACATCTTTTTGAATAAATTTCTTTTCTACTTTTCCATCATTATAATGATAAACTCTAATGATTTTATCGCTTTTATTAGTCAATACAATAGCTACATTTTCTTCGTAGTAACCAAGGCTAACATTTTTATCTTTTATCTCATCAAGCCAAAAATCTTTCTTGCTTAATTCTTGCTCTAACACCTTTTCAACTGCATCAATACCTTGATTTAAATAAATTTTTGCAAGATCACTTGCATTTACAAATACAACCAGACTAAATAATACTAATATAGTTTTAAACAATTTATACCTTTCTATTAAAATTTAAAACAACAAAGAGATAATTATAATATTTTTACAATAAATATATTTTTAATTTTTTCCGTGTATAATGTTTATGATTGACTAAAAAATATAAAGGAATGATAATGAAAAAATTACTTAGTTTAGCTATATTAAGCACCTTTGCTATTGCAAATGAAATCACTATAAATGATCCTTATGTTAGACAAACTCCGCCAAATTCTAAAACAACAGCAATTTTTTTAGAGCTTAAAAATAATTCTGATAAAGATATAAAACTAATAAAAGCTCAAAGCTCATTAAGTGATACAACCGAAATTCACGATCATATCATGGAAAATGGTAAAAAAATGATGGTGCAAATCCCTCAAATTACTATAAAAGCCAATTCAAGCGCTGAACTTAAGCCAGGTGGCATGCATATTATGATACTAAATCTTAAAGAAAATATCACACCTCAAACCAAAGCTAATTTAACACTTTATTTTGATGATAATAGCACAATTGAACTAAAAGATATCAAGTCAAGAAGCATTAAAAAATAATGAAAAATCTACTTATCTTTGCCCTAGCTATAATCTTTGCTATATGCGGGGCTTATTTTTATACTAATTCAACAAATTCTGGAAAAAAAAGAGAGTTAATCACCACTCTAACGCCTTTAGCATGCGATCTAAACATCCAAGAGTGTGAGTATAATTTTAAAGATAAAAAAGTCTTGATAAATTTAAATCCAAAGCCTATAGCTACACTAAATGAACTTGATTTAAATATCACTAATTTAGGTGAGTTTAAAAAACTAAACGCTAGAGTTTATGGGCTTAATATGTATATGGGAGATATTGTTCCACAATTTAAAAAAATCAACAACACTTATCATGCTAAATTAGTTTTAAGTTCTTGTACACTAGATGTGATGCGTTTTAGAATAGAACTTTTTGATGATGAAACTCCGCTAGATTTTTATTTTGACTTTGATGTAAAAAGGTAAAATATGAAAAAAATAAATATTTTTTTATTAATTGTGGTAATTTTTGGGGTGTTTTTTATATCAGTGCAATATTTTGAAAATAACAAATACAATTTTCACTTAAATTCTGAAAAAGGCATGCTTGGTTTAAAAGATTTTATCGGTAAAAAATTGATTGTATATTTTGGTTATACATATTGTCCTGATGTTTGTCCTAGTGAGCTTGCCTTGATTGCTAATGTTTTAGAAAAAATGCCAAATAAAGAAAAAGCTCATGTGGTGTTTATCTCACTAGATCCAGCAAGAGATAGTAATCTAACTCAAACTAGTCAATGGGTAAAATATTTTTATCCAAATTCTACTGCTTTAGTTGCTAAAGATGAAAAAGAATTAGAAAAAGTTACTAAAAACTATGGTGTGGTATATGAAAAAATTAATCTTAAAGATTCTGCCATGGGATATTCTATAGCACATAGTGGTGAATTTTATCTGATCGATGAAAATGGAAAATTTATTAAAACCATAAAAGATATTAGTTATGAAAGCTTTTTTAACGAAATTCAAAAATTCTTAAACGAATAAATTTTTACAATTTATTCGTTTCTTAAAGTATCTAAAATATCTACTTGAGTTGCTTTTTTGGCAGGATAATAAGAAGATAAACTTACAATCACAATAGCTCCAAAAAGTGTAATACAAAAATCAACTAAAGAAAGTTCTAAAGGCAATTTACTCATACCATAAACATCACTTGGCAAAGAAATAATATCAAAATTTCCAAGCACCCATAAAGCTATAGCTGCAAGAATCACACCTGCTATAATACCACTTCCACCTATTAAAAACCCTAAAGAAAAAAAGGTTTTTTTAATCTCTAATTTACTAACTCCTAAGGAAAGCAATAAAGCTATTTCACTACGTCTATTCATCACTATCATCAACAAAGAGCTTACTATATTTAAACTTGCAACTAAAATAATCAACATTAATACTATAAACAAAGCTCTTTTTTCTAAAGCTAATGCTGCAAAGAAATTCCCATTTTGTTCCCACCAACCTATGCTAGCATACCTTGCACCCAAAAAAGCTTCAATTTGCTTAATATCCTCAAAAGGTTTATTTGAATACACATGTACCCCATCATAACTTCCTTGAGGATATGATAAAATTTTAGCTAAGGCTTTAGCATCTGTATACATATAAGCTTTATCATAAGCTAATAATCCTGAAGAAAAATCAGCTTTAACATCAAATCTTTTAACCTGTGGAATAAGCGAAAGTCCACTAGCATTAAGATTGGAAAAAATTAGAGTTATTTTTTCATTATCATCTAGTCCAAATTCATCTTTTAAACCCTTACCAATTAAAATATCAAAATTATCTAATTTTTTATCTCCTAAAGCTTGAGCTACTACTTCATTGATCTTTTTTTCATCTTCAAAATTAACCCCAAAAAGCATACCGCCTTCTAATTTTAAATCATTTCTTGCTATAACTTGAGTAGCAATATAAGGACTAAATAATAAATTTGGAAATTTGATTCTTAATTCTTGTAATAATTTATCATCCACACTTGCTCCAAAACGTGGCAATATAGTGATAGGATAATTCATAGTAAAAAGTTTTCTTTCAAATTCCTTATCAAAACCATTCATAATAGCCATTGCAACTAAAAGCACGCAAAGCCCTATACTCACACCTAAAAAGGCTAAAATTTTTGAAAGCATGATAAAGGGTTGATCTTTATCAAAACGCAAATATTTAAATAATAAATAACGAGGGATACTTTTTTGCATTTTATACTCTTAATATTTTTTTAAGTATTTTAACTTGATTTTTATAAAAGCTAGCTTTGTATTTATTTAAGATAATATACAAAGGCACTATTATCATGAAATTCAACTATAAATCTTAGTGGCAAAATTCTTACATAAGTTTCGCTTTGAGCGCTTGCTTGTTCACTTTTTACAAAATCTTTTACATCTATTTTTGAATTAAAAAAGCAATCAATTAAATCATTTTTGTGATTATTTAAAAAGTTAAATTTATCTAATTTTGTCATTTTCTCTTCATCTATCATACCAAAATCATTGCGCACTAAAGACTTCAAGTCACTTAGTGTATAAACTAACTCACAAGCATATTCTAAATTCTTTTTTTTACTCTTAGTCATAGCCATAGAAATAGTTTCATTTTGATGAAAAAGGATTAAATTTTTATTAGAGAGTTCTGCCCAAAATATAAACTCATCTTGGGCAGTAGCATTAAAAATTATAAGGATTAATAAGCAAACAATTCTTTCCACTTGTCAGCATCGATTTTAAGTTCTACATTTACTCTATAAAGACCATCTTTAAAGTCTTGATCAACTACACTTGCATTTTTAATCAAACCATTTACTTGTGCTGTAATGGTTGAACTTTTAAGCATTGCATCTTTTACTGTATCTTTACCATTAACTCTTACACCATATAACTTACTAGCTAATTGTCTATAAGCATCAGTGATTGCTGCTCTTTTAGCTAAGGCCAAAGCTTGACCAACAGAAACTGTATTTAAAGGAGCAATACCCTCACCCACTGCTGTAAAAGTTAAATCATTGTCTGTGCTTGTATCATTTGCAAGCATTTTTTCTTCTCTAATGATATTACGCACATCATCTTTGTCTACTTTTTGAACTACAACATCAGAACTTGCAGCTTGAGTAGCTTGAGCTTGAGCAGGTTTCGTACCTCTTTGATCTAGTGCACACGCACTAAAACCTAAAGCCAAACAAAACATAAAAATAACTTTTTTCATTTTTACACCTTCAATTTATTTGATATTATTTAAGATAGCAAAAAGCATTCCAGAATTTTACTATTCTAAATTTAAATCCATATTAGTTTCAGCATCTAATTCCTCATCTTCTTCTTTAGGACATTTAGCGATGCTTACAACTTCATCATTTTCCACATTAACAACAATCACACCGCTTGTGTTTCTACCTGCTTTTCTAATACTTTGCATATCAACGCGTATCATCTTACCACTGCTTGTTAATGCCATTAAATCCATACTTTCATCAACTATAACTATTCCGATTAAATCTTTTGTTTTAGCAGTAAGTTTCATGCATATTACACCCTTACCACCTCTACTTTGAAGTCTATACTCTCCAGCATCAGTACGCTTACCTATACCTTTTGCGCTTACGCTTAAGATTTCTTGAGCGTCATTTTCTATAACAACAGCACCTACAACTTCATCATCTTTTTCTTTAAATTTAATCGCAGTCACCCCTCTACTTACGCGGCCAATCTCTCTAACTTTAGCAAGTGGGAATTTAATACACATACCTTTTTTAGTAACCGCGAAAAGCATTTTACCACTAACAATTTCAAACTCTTCGCTATTTTCATTTGTTTCAATTTCCAGATTATCTTCTGCTTCTAAGTTTTCGTCTGTATTTATATTTACAATTTCACTTTCATCTCTTGCTACAATAATTGCAGTAACAAGCTCATCATTTTCATCTAGATTAATCGCTTTTACACCCACGCTTCTAATATTTTGATATTCGCTTAAATTTGTGCGTTTTACGATACCATTTTTAGTAAAGAAGCACAATGATTTGCTCTCATCAAAATCAGTAGTTGGAATAATTGCCATGATTTTTTCATCTGCTTGTAGATTAATGAGATTAACCACAGCTTTACCTTTAGCAGTTCTACTTCCTTCAGGAATTTTATATACCTTAAGCCAGTAAAGTTGCCCACGATCAGTAACAAACATCAAAGTATCATGCGTGTTTGCCGTAAAGAAGCTTTCTATAAAATCATCATCATAAGTTGTAACCGCGACCTTACCTTTACCACCGCGTTTTTGTTTTTCATATTGCTTACTTGGAACACGCTTAATATAACCACGATGAGTAATGGTAACTACCATATTTTCATTTGGTATTAAATCTTCTATATCAATATCATCATAGTCATCTTCAATTTGAGTGATTCTTGGCACATCAAATTTTGTTCTGATTTCTTTCAACTCATCTTTGATTAAATTTTCAAGCAAAGTTTCGCTTTTTAAAATTTGATCAAGTCTTTCAATTTCTGCTAATAATTCTCTTAATTCATTATCGATTTTTTCTCTTTCAAGTCCTGTTAAACGACCTAATTTCATATCTAAAATCGCATTAGATTGAAGCTCGCTTAAGCCAAATTTTTGCATTAATAAATTTTTAGCCGTTGGATTATCAGGAGAGTTTTTAATCAAAGCTATCACTTCATCAATATTATCTAGTGCAATTTTTAAACCTTCTAAAATATGTGCTCTAGCTCTAGCTTTTTGCAGCTCATAAATAGTTCTTCTAATAATTACAGTTTTTCTATGATTTAAGAATAAATTTAAAAGTTCAATTAAAGAAAAAACTTTTGGTTCTTTATTATGTATAGCAAGCATAATCACACCAAAAGTGCTTTCCATAGTGGTAGATTTAAAAAGATTATTTAACACAATCTCGCTCATAGCATCGCGTTTTAACTCAATTACTACGCGAATTCCTTCTCTATCACTCTCATCTCTAACTTCAGCAATGCCTTCGATTTGTTTTTCTTTAGCAAGTTCAGCAATTTGCTCTATCAATCTTGCTTTATTGGTTTGATAAGGAAGTTCATCTATTACAATAATATCTTTATTAGCTCTTTTTTCAATATGGGTTTTTGCTCTTACTTTTACCCTGCCACGACCTGTACGGTAAGCTTCTATAATACCCTTTTTACCAAAGATAATACCACCGGTTGGAAAATCAGGGCCTTTGATAAAATGCATGATTTCTTCTAAGCTTGCATTTTTATTATCAATTAAATAAAGCAAACCATCAATAAGCTCATTTAAGCTATGTGGAGGAATATTAGTAGCCATACCTACTGCGATACCACTTGAACCATTAAGTAATAAATTTGGCACCCTAGCAGGTAAAACATCAGGCTCACTCATAGAATCATCATAATTTGGTATAAAATCAACTGTATCTTTTTCTATATCACGCAAAAGTTCTTCAGCTAAAATCGTCATCCTAGCTTCAGTATAACGCATTGCAGCAGCACCATCACCGTCAATAGAACCAAAGTTTCCTTGCCCATCTACGCTTGGATAACGCATAGAAAAATCTTGTGCCATTCTTACTAAAGCATCATATACAGCTGTATCACCATGTGGATGGTATTTACCGATAACATCGCCCACTATACGCGCTGATTTTTTGTATGCACTACGACTTCCAACACCTAAATCATTCATAGCATATAAAATTCTTCTATGAACAGGTTTAAGCCCATCTCTAGCATCAGGTAAAGCACGGCCTATAATAACACTCATAGAATAATCTAAATAACTACTCTTTATAGAACTTTCTATATCTATATTTTCAATATCTGAATCTTTAGTAAAAATATTTTCCATAAAAATCCTTAAAATTAATCTTTATATTTTAGCAGATTATTCTTTTGCATTAGCTAAAACTAAAGCAAAAAGTACTTCGATATTATTTTTTTCTAAAAGCTCTCTTGCTTCAAGCAAACTTAATCCCGTAGTTACAACATCATCTACTAAAATCACAGGATATTTTGGACGCTTTAAAAGCTTATAAGATCTTTTATTATCTTTACGAAATTGCAAACTTTTTCCACTATATTTAAATTCTGAATTAGCTTGCAAAGCATGATACATAGGTTTTATAAATTGAGTTTTTAAATGTTTGGTTAAAATAGCAGTATGAGAGTAGTTTTTGTATGTTTTATCATCCAAGGCTATGGCATTAATTTCACAAGAGGGTTGAAAAAAATCTTTAAATTTAGCAAAACTTAGTTTTGCAAGCGCATTTAAAACAAAATATCCTTGAAATTTGTGTTTAAAATAAATTAGATGTTTAATTTGTTCATATTGATAAAAATAATAAACCTTAAAACCTTTATCAAGTTCTCTTATACCTAAAGAATATTCTAAAAGCTCTTCCTTGCAAGCTGAACAAAAGCTCGCAAAGGAAAATCCATGGCAACTAAAACACCTCACAAAGAGCTGATAATATCTGCAGATTTATTAGCTACTTGCTTTATAAGAAGCTGAGTGAAGAAAGGTAAATCTTTTATATTATAAAAACCTTTAACTTCTTGTTTGGTTTTAATATTAATAGTTTTATTAGTGTTAATATCTTTTAATGTTAACTGACTAGCAATAATTGAAAATAAAGAATTAGAATCAAATTTAGAATAAAAATCATTAAGACTTAAATCTACTCTTAAAACATAAGGAGAATCTTGTGTATTTTCAACCACTACTATACCTCTATTTTCTAATTCTTCTTTTAAAAACACATAAAAATAGTAGTTAAAATTTTCATTAATATAATAATTATTTCCATTAGAAGAAGAATATTTCAAATTCTCATTTAAATCATACACTCTATGAATATAAACTTTTTTCAAAGAAGCACTTTTATCAATTGTTCTTTTATTTGTACAATACTTAAGTCCTACATCACTAATATACACAAGACCTTTAATTTTTGCTTCATATGCTTTAGAATCAGAAGGATTATAACACTGTGCTTGGATTTTTATAACTTCATTAACCTTAGCTACACCTTGATTTTTAGGGTTTATAGCACAAGCGCCAAAAAACAAAGCTAAAATACATACGAATATTTTTTTAAACATTATCTTTCCTTAAAAGCAATCATCTTTTTGATTAAGATGATTTTTAATCAGCAAAAATTATACCAAAAACAAATGAATTTTACTAAAAATTACTTTTTTTCACACAAAAATAATTTTGTAAAAAAAATTATATAAAAATTAATATTTAAAAGAAAATTCATTTAGAATATGTTACAAAACTACAATATTTTAAAGGAGTTGTTAAATGAGTTCAAACACAAAAACACTTATAGTTATTGCTGATTTAGTGTTGTTTATCGCT
Source organism: Campylobacter sp. RKI_CA19_01128 (assembly GCF_025771175.1). Lineage (NCBI taxonomy): Bacteria > Pseudomonadati > Campylobacterota > Epsilonproteobacteria > Campylobacterales > Campylobacteraceae > Campylobacter > Campylobacter sp. RKI_CA19_01128. Next base: position 19,444 of record NZ_JAKMPU010000013.1, on the reverse strand, counting down.
TTGCTTTATTTCTCCCCTTTTGGCGAAACTAAGGTAAACCAAGGATTATCCCTGTTGATCTTTATCGCTATATTGTGGCTTAGCGAAGCTTTGCATGTTACTATTACAGCTATTTTAGTACCTGTTTTAGCAGCCATCTTAGGATTATTACCTACTGCTAAGGCTTTAACAGGCTTTGCTGATTCTAATATCTTTTTATTTTTTGGTGGTTTTGCTCTAGCAGCAGCCATGCATCATCAAAAACTAGATAAGCTAATTGCGCATAAAATTTTAACCCTAGCAAAAGGACATTTAGGTTTATCAAGTTTATATATTTTTATCACTACTGCATTTTTATCTATGTGGATGAGCAATACTGCAACTGCAGCCATGATGCTTCCGCTTGCTATAGGTATGCTAGCTTCGCTTGATCCACAAAAAGATAGAAATACTTATGTTTTCATTCTTTTAGGTATAGCTTTTAGTGCAAGTATAGGTGGTATAGGCACTATAGTGGGAACTCCGCCAAATGCTATTGTTGCTACTCAATTACACATTAGCTTTGCACAGTGGTTAAAATATGGTATTCCTATTGTTTTAATCTTTTTACCTGCAATGATTTTGATTTTGTATTTTATGTTTAAACCAAGGTTTAATCTACAAGTTGATTTACACACTGAAAATATAGAACTTACAAGACCTAGAATCATCACTTTAATAATCTTTTTAGTGGTTGCGCTATCTTGGATTTTTAGTGGTAATATAGGTCCTATCATCACAAGTATTTTTGGACATAAAATAGCAAATCTTGATGCAATTATTGCCTTGCTTGCAGCTGTTTTAGTATGTGCATTTAAAGTAATTGATTGGAAAAATGTACAAAAAAATACTGATTGGGGCGTGTTAATGCTCTTTGGTGGAGGTATTACTCTAAGTGTAGTGTTAAAAGATTCAGGTGCTAGCAAGGTTATGGCTGATACCATTATTTCATTTATAGAAAATGGACATTTATTTGTTATAGGCTTAATCATAGCATTTTTTATAGTATTTTTAACAGAATTTACCTCAAATACTGCTTCAGCAGCCTTGCTTGTGCCTTTGTTTATCTCTATAGCAGATACTTTAGGTGTTCCTGCTTTAGGACTTGCTTTAATTATTGCTATTGGCGCTTCTTGTGCTTTCATGCTACCAGTTGCTACACCACCAAATGCTATAGTTTTTGGTACTGGCCATATCAAACAACAAGAAATGGTAAGAGTAGGAATTATACTAAATATATTCTGTTCAATTAGCCTTGCAATAATTGCATATTTCTTCTGGTTATAATCTTTTAGTCCTTTTGGACTAAAAGATCTTTACATCTTAAAATATATTTTTTTACATTTTCACTTTTATACAAAGCTTCTCTTATACACACACCTGCTAAATTTAAATCTTTTAAGTGTTTTATAGTTTGAGTATTTATGCCACCTATGGCATAAATGGGTATTTTTGAAACTTCTAACAAATCTTTTAAATTCTTAATACCTTTTGGAGCTAAATCAGCCTTACAAGAACTTTTAAATACATGCCCAAAAAAAGCATGATTTACTTTAAGTTTATAAGCTAAATCCAATTCTTCTTTAGAATGGATGGAAGTACCCAAAAGCTCAAATTTTTTATAGCTTTGTAGGTAATTTTGTAAAACAAATAAAGGAGCATGAAAAAATTGATGATTTAATTTTAAACAAACTTCATAATGATAATGCAAAAAGCAAATCTTTTGAGTTTTATTAAAAATTTTTAATACTTCTTTAGCTAATTTAGCGTATTCTAACTCATCTAAATGTTTTTCTCTAAGCACCAAAGCATCAATACTACTTTGACTTAGTTTTTCAATAAAATTTAAAAAATCTCCTTGGGTATTTTGACTATCGCTAATAGCAATGACTTTTTTATCCCACATAAATACTATCGCTCATTATAGCTTGCAAATTTGCATTTTTTAACATAGCTAAAACCTCATCAACACTACGCATATCACTAATTTGAAACTGATCATCACCTTTTTTATCGCCTTGATGCTCACCTACTCCCACGCTCACACCTGCACTCATTTTAGTAGCTCCAAGTTTAATAACCCCGTCTCTAAATCCTGCTCTTTCACGCGTAGAAATCGTAATACCTGCAAAAGGTAAAAACAATCTATAAGCACATAAAACTTGCAAAAGTCTTGTTTCACTTACATCTTTTGGATGAATTTTTTTATTATTAATAATAGGTCTTAATCTAGGGATAGACAAAGCTATTTCAGCATGAGGGTATTTTTGCTGTAAAAAATACGCATGTAAAGCTGTAGCAAAAGCATCTTTTCTAAAATCATCTATACCAAGTAAAGCTCCAAAAGCAACCCCTCTCATACCCGCTTTTAACGCTCGCTCCTGCGCATGAAAACGATACTCAAATACACTTTTTTCACCTTCAATATGAATTTTAGAATAAGTTTTTTGATTGTAAGTTTCTTGATAAACACTTACATATTCGCAACCCTTTTCATGAAGCAGTGCATACTCATCTACATTCATAGGATAAACTTCAATCCCAACGACCTTAAAATACTCTTTTGCTATCTCACAAGCTTTGGCAAGATATTCCACGCTAGCATACTCCCTGCCCTCACCTGTTAAGAGTAAAATTTCTTCCAAACCACTTTTTTTAATCTCTTGCATTTCTTTGTGAATTTCAGCCTCATTTAGCTTAGCTCTTTTAATGTTATTTCCTTTTTGAAACCCACAATAAGTACATTTGCTATTGCAAAAATTAGAAAGATATAAAGGTGTAAAAAGCAAAATGGAATTTCCAAAATATTTTTGAGTAATCTTGCTTGATTTTTGTGCTAAATCTTCTATAAAATCTTCTGCTGTGCTTGAAAGCAAGGCTTTTAAATCTTCTAAGTTAAGATAATCTTTAGCTAAAGCTTGTTTTACATCAAAAGCACTAAATTTACTTTCATCAAAATTTTCAACTTCTTTTAAAACCTTAGTTAAAATTTCACTTTCAATACTTTGCATATGAGGATATTTTTGCATTTTAATCTCTTAAAAAACCACTCAAAGGCGAGCTTGCACTTGGCGTGCTTTCATTTGCTATGCCTGCTAAATACGCATTACATCCTGCTTCTATAGCCAAAGCAAAAGCCTTTGCCATTTTTGCTACATCTTTAGCTTGAGCTATGGCAGTATTTGCCATCACTGCACTTACTCCCATTTGCATGGCTTCACAAGCTTGTGCGGGATTTCCTATGCCTGCATCAACTATAATAGGCAAACTAATTTCATTAAGTAAAATTTGTATAAATTCTTTAGTTTTTAAGCCTTTATTGCTTCCTATAGGAGCTCCAAGAGGCATTATAGCAGCAGCTCCTGCATTAGCCATAGCACGTGCTACATATAAATCAGGATACATATAAACTAAAGGTGTAAAACCCTCATTTGCTAAAAGTTCTACTGCTTTTATACTTTCATAATTATCCGGTAATAAATATTTACTATCGCTAATTACTTCAACCTTAATCATATCTCCACAACCAAGCTCTCTTGCAAGTCTTGCTATACGCAATGCCTCATTAGCATTTCTTGCACCTGAAGTATTAGGCAAAAGCTTAATATGCTTTGGGATAAAATCAAGTATATTTTCTATACCTTTATCATTTACCCTACGCAAAGCTAAGGTGATAATCTCAACTTTTGCTTCTTCAATGGCTGATTTTATAAGCTCAAAAGAAAATTTCCCAGAACCTAGAATAAACCTGGAATTAAACTCATATTTTCCTATTTTTAATTTTTCCATTACTCGCTCGCTAAAAGTTCTAAAACTAAATTTGCTTGATGTCCTGCGCAAATATTTACACGCGGCGCCATAAGTCCATTGCCTACTTTTGCCTCGTTTTTTAAATCACCACAAACATAAAAGTTTTTTGCGATTTTTCTTGTTTGTATGCTGTTGCTATCGCCATATCCTGCTAAACCAGAAGCACAAATTAGTGTTTTTTGAGGATAGTGTTGGTGAAAATTTTGCGCTAAAAGAGCTTTATATTTTGCACTATCAAAGGCTTCACAAACTATATCATCATCTGTAAAAAGTTTGGCTATATTTTCTTTTTCTATTTTTAAAACTTGCGCAAATACTTCTATAAAAGGATTAATTTTAGTGATTTGATCTTTTAAAGCTTCAGCCTTAAATTTACCCAAATCTTCCACCATATAAGCTTGGCGGTTAAGATTGCTTGGCTCCACCACATCAAAATCAATCAAATGAAGCCTACCAACCCCACTTCTTGCTAAATTTATAGCTATATGCGATCCAAGCCCACCAAGCCCACACACTGCTACACTTGCCTTTTTGAGTTTATCATGAAGCTTTGGAGTATGTCTTGCTCTCATCATAGCATCAAGAGCTTCATATGGTGGTAAAGTATTTTTTTCTATACAAAAAAGCTCATCATTTTCTTTTAGCTCCAAACTTTCTTTTGTCGCAAAACCATTGATTATCCATACATCATTTTCATTTTTACTCACACTTTGAAAAAATTCCAAAGTGTTTTTAAAATGCGTGTCTATCATACTACCATTAAATTTAATTCTCATCAACCACCACCTACAAAAGTAACAATCTCTACTTTATCATTTTCTTTTAAAATTAGATTTTCAAATTTATCCCTTGGGATAATTTCTCCGTTTAATTCTAAGGCGATAAATTCTATTCTTAATTGCTTTTCTTTAACATAATCCATAAATCTAAGCTCTTTTAACTTAAGCTTTTGTCCATTGATAATCACGTTTTTTCCTAGTTAAAATTCTCTAATAAATCTTTAAAAACTAAATACAATTTTTCAAGTTCTTCTATACTCACTCTCTCATCAATGGCATGAATTCTATCATTACACACGCCAAATTCTACTACCTTCACACCAAACTCAGCAAAATATCTTGCATCACTTGTGCCACCTTTGGTGTTAAGTTCTGGTACTATTTGGGTGATTTTTTGTACGCTCTCATTTAGTTTTTGTACGATTTTAGAGTCACTTTGTGTTAAAAAAGGCTTTGAGCTTTGATTTATGCTTAATTCATAATCAAGTCCTTCACAAGTCTTTTCTACATAAGCTTTTACATCTTCTAAGCTAGTTTGTGGAGAATTTCTTACATTAAACATCAATTTTAAATCATTTGGAGTTACATTGCACACTTCCATACCACCGCGTATATCAGTAATAACAATTTTAGATGGTGCAAATACCTCATCGCCTGGATCAAGATCAAAACCTGCTAAAAATTTCAAAGCAAAAGCAAAATTATGCACAGGATTAATGCATTTTTGCGGATATGCTACATGACCTTGCTTGCCTTTGATAAGTAATTTTGCATTGATAGAACCACGACGCCCTATTTTAATACTATCTCCAAATTTTTTATCACAAGTTGGCTCAGCAACCACAGCAAAATCAGGTAGCATATCTTTTTCTTGCATAAATTTAAGCACTTCAAGCGTGCCAAATTTAGCCTCGCCTTCTTCATCACTTGTTAAAATCAGCGAAATTCTTCCTTTGAAATTTTCCACTTCCTTAACCGCACACATAAAAGCAGCCACACCACTTTTCATATCTTGCGCGCCTCTTACATAAATAAACCCATCTTTTTCTAAAGGCTCAAAAGGATCACTACTCCAACCCTCTCCCGCAGGCACTACATCCACATGCCCACCAAAAGCCAAATGTTCCCCATCATCGCTAAATTTTTTAGTCAGCAAAAGATTTTTCACACCTTCTTTTTCTATAAAAAAAGCTTCAAAATCACTTAACTCCACTGCGATATAATTTAATGCTCCATCATCATCTGGAGTGATGGATTTAAATTTACTTAATTCTTTAAAAATTTCAACTACTTGCATGTTTTATCCTATAAAAGCTTTATACAGCATAGAAAGAGCAAAATACTCTAAAATAAATGCTGAAAAAAGATTGATATAAAATATATGTTTATTTCTTACAAGGGCTTTAAATTTAGACACAAAAAACGATAGAGTAAAAATCCAAAATACAATAAAACCCACCAAACCAAAAAGCAAAGCAAAAGAGTTTTTACTCTGCATACTAAGCCCTGCTACACTCACCCAAAAGCCTATAACATAAGGATTTGTAACATTTAAGAAAAATCCTTTACTAAAACCTTTTAAAGGATGTGTTTTATTTACCTTGTTAAGATCGACTTTTCTTGTTTTTCTTAGCATTAAAAATACCATAAAACTCAAAAAGAAAAAGCCAAAAACTGCTAGTATTTTATAAAAAAATTCATTATTTGCAAAGCTTAAAAGCCCAAGATTAATCAAAATCAAAAAAAGTATATCAGCACTTAAAGCACCAAGTCCAACACAAAAAGCATTTTTAAAAGAAGATAAAGCAGTATTTAAGATCAAAATATTCACAGGCCCAAAAGGCACAGACACACCCATACCTAAAATTATGCCTTGTAAGATTACTTCTAGCATTTTGCTTCCAAGAAATTTTCTATATCGATTTTGATTTTATCAATAGCCGCGCAAACATCTTCTATATAAACTTTTGTGAAATTACTTTCTAAATATTTATCCTCATCAAGATTATTTAATATACTTTGCTTACATACTCTTGCATACTCTCCCACGGGTAAAACCTGCCCACTTGTGCCTATACATACAAATAAATCACAATTTTGTAATTTTTCATATAAAATTTTATAATTTGGCGCCATTTCTTCAAACATCACGATATTGTGCCTTACACTTTTGCTTTGACATTTAGGACAAATTTTACCATCACTACTTTCATAGCCTATGTTAAAAATATTTTCACACTCTAAACACCTAAGTTCAGGTAAAAAACCGTGCAAATGCACCACTTCTTCACAACCTGCTCGCTCTAACAAATCATCTACATTTTGCGTTAAAATACTAATTTGTTTTGGAAATTTTTGTTTTAATAAAGCGATGATTTTATGTGCGTGATTTGGCTTAACACTAGCTAGTTCTTTTCTTCTTTTATTATAAAATTCCAAAACTTTTTTAGTATTTTTTCTAAAGCCAGTTGCTGAGCAAACTTCCATTACATCATGCTCTTCCCAAAGCCCACCATTAGCTCTAAAAGTTTTTATACCACTTGGAGCGGATAAACCTGCTCCACTTAAAATCATCACTTGTTTCATTTAATAAACCTCATTATTGTTTTAAAGGTTTTACTATAATTTTACTTAAAGCTTAACCACCTTAGCACCAAAACCACCTTGATTAATCGGAGCATCATTAAAGCTTTTTACGCTTTTGTGAGCTTTTAAAAACTCTTTTACCGCAAAAGCTAATTTTCCTGTGCCTATACCATGATAAACTATCACCTCATCAAAACCCACTATCAAAGCATCAGAAATAAATTTATCTAATCTTTCAAGCGCCTCATCACTTCTTAAGCCGTGTAAATCTAAAGTCATATTTAAAGCACTTGGGCGGGTTACATTAACACTTGATTTTACCTTTTGTGTAGGGGTTTGATTGCTTTTTTTAAGAAGCTTTAATGGTACACGCAAACTCAAACCATCACTTTGAATCATCGCATCATTTTTTGAAATAGCTGTGATTTTGCCTTTGATTTTTTCATATTTAACAAAATCCCCTACTCTAAGCTCTTCATTTTGTTCCATACTTGGTAATACAATGCTTTTTTTAAGCTCATTGGCTTTGTTTAAACTTCTTTGTTTTTCTTTGATATCTTTTAGATTTATCGTTTTTTTAGCTTCTTCTATGGCTTTGTGATATTTAAACTCTAAATTAGAAACAAGCTTTTTAAATTCTTGCTCATTTTTTTCTTTTTGATCTTTTAGTGAAAGTAAAATTTCATCCACCTTAGCTTCTTTTTTCTCAAACTCTTCATTTTTTTTGCGTAAAGAAAGTTCAAGATTGATATTTTTACTTACCATTTCTTCTAAATTTTCTTTATCTTCTCCATAAAGCTTTTTAGCATTTTGTACCAAATTTGCACTTATGCCATATCTTAAAGCCGTTTCAAATGCATAAGATTTGCCTATAGTACCTTTTAAAAACTCATATTTTGGGCACGATAATTCCTCATCATACAAAGCAGCGATGAGTTCTACTTGTGAATTTTTAGCTAAAAGCATAGCAAGGCGTTTATGATGGGTTGTGATGATGATTTTATTATCTTGTTCTAAAAGCTTAGAAATAAGCTCAGTATATAAACACGCTGCTTCTTCAAAATCTGTTCCAAGCTCTATCTCATCAACCCCTAATAAAACATTTTTCTTACCCAAAAGCTTAGAAAAATGCAACATTCTTCCTGCAAAAGTAGAAATATCATTTTTTACATTTTGTGGATCTTCTAAAATCGCATCAAATTCTTTGAAATTGCCTATTTGGCTTTTTTGTGCATTAATTCTCATAGGAAGCAAATGCTTTGCGAGTAAAGCTGCACTTAAAATTCCTTTTAAAAGCATAGACTTACCACCTGCATTTACACCCGTGATGATTAAAACTTTTTTATTAAACTCTATATTAACACTTTTTGCATTTTTTAAAGCTGGATGTGCGAAGTTGTATAAGCTTAAATTATTAGAACTATCAGCTAAAACAAACTCATAATCATGTTTTTTAGCCATCAAAACTCTAGCGCTATAATGATCAAATAAATCAAAAGCATTATTGATAAATTTCAAAAACATCAAATTTTTATAAAAAATCAAGCTGATTTTTTTAGCATATTCATAAAAAATTTCTTCTTTGGCATCTTTGATTTCATCTATTTGACTTTGGATTTTTTCTACACTCAAAGGCACCGCATAAAATCCGCCACTACTACTTCTACCTATGATTTTTGCTTTTAAGACATGATTAAACCCACCGCGTAAAAGCAAGGCCTCCATACCATTGATAAGATGAATTTGCGTATCAATTAAATAAGCACTAAGATTTTTAGTATAGGTGAGTTTTTTAAACTCAGCTACCAAGCTTTCTTTTTTCATCTTTAAAGCTAAATTTAGATTAACAAGTCTTTCATCAACACTTTCTTTAATCTCACCCTTTTCATCAAAATACTCAAAAAGTTCTAAAATAGCCTGTGGAATTTCTATTTTTAAAAGCCATTCTTTTAAGCTTTCTTCAAATTTTAAGCCCTTTAAGTATCTAAAATACATACAGATTTTAATAAATTCAAAGCTTTGACTTAAATGCAAAATTCCTTGCTTACTAAGATGAGTTAAAGCACTATTTAGCTCTTCTATCATAGGTGGAGGATTAAAATCAATCAGCGAAAGCTCATTAATCCTTTTATAATGAAGCTTGCTATCACCTTGTAAAAAAATTTCTTTATCTCTTGCAAAAAGTCCCCTAAAGTCTTCTATATAACCATCTAAATCTAGCTTTTTAAAAAATTGCTCTTGCATTATTTATCTACCTTGCAATCTTTTATATCAAAAACATAGGCTTTAAATTGTTTATTTTTACCATTTGAAATAAAACTTTGCGTTCCATGCTCAAAGTTAAAATACTCTTTAGTGACATTAACATCTTTGCAAATTAGACTTTGTCCTTGTAAAAATGCATTGAGTGTTTCTTTTTTTAAAACACCACTTCTTGTAGCACTTAGCTCAATTTTAATCGCAAAAGCAATCATCAAAATCAATACTAAAATCAAAAGATAATTACTAATCTTACCTATTTTTTTACGTAAAAAAACAAAAAAAAGCAAAATCGCAAAAAAAGCTAAGATATATAAAAAAATCTTAAACATACTTTCCCCTAAGCTTTGTGCTTATATCTCCTGCGCCAAAGCCAATTACCAAACCATTTTCGATCAACTCATCATCAAGATAAATAGCGCTTTCTTCTCTTTTGATTTCTTTTATAAATTTAGCTTTTGGAAAGTATTTTTGCATATTAATTTCTATCTTAGCTTCCCCTGCTGCATACACAGGTAAAATATAAAGCTCATCAACATTTGCTAAAACCTCACTAAAATACTCTATATTTGCACTTAAACGTGTATAACGATGAGGCTCAAAAATAGCTATGATTTTTTCATATCCAGCTAGCCTTGCATACTCACTTGCTGCTTTAAGTGTTGTTTTGATTTCTGTTGGATGGTGTCCATAATCATCAATCAAAGCCATATTTTCATTTGCAAATAAAATATCAAATCTTTTTTTAATCCCTTGATATTTTAAAAGCTTAGTTTTTAGCTCTTCTATATTTATAAATTCACTCGCAGCCAAAATAGCCAAAGCAGCGTCCATCGCTACATGCTCACCCATACCAAAAACACTAAATTCACCTAAATCTTTAAGCGTAAAATAGGTTTTTGGCTTAAAATTTTCTACTTTCATGTAAATATTTGTGATATCTTTACTTGGATAAAGCTTTTTTGCATTATTTAAATTTAAACTTGATAAAAACTCATCTTCAGCATTAATCACTTGAATTTTAGATAAATACAAAAAGTCCTCATAAGCTTTGTGTAATCTTGCAAGATTGTTTCCATAATGATCTAAATGCTCTGCTTCAACATTAGTCACTATAGCTAAATAAGGATTTGAGTTTAAAAAAGAACTATCACTCTCATCAGCTTCAAAGATGAGATTTTCACTTTCTTTATAAAGCATATTAGTGCCACTTTCTTTTAGCACCGCACCAATAATCACAGAAGCTTCTATCAAGCTTGCTAAAATGCTTGAAGTTGTACTTTTGCCATGAGCTCCCGCAACCGCAAAAACTCTTTTGTCTTTTAAAATCATAGGCAAGGCTTCTTTTCTTGAAAGCGTTGTGATGTTTTGCTTTTTTGCGCTAGTTAATTCTTCATTATCTTCTTTAATAGCAGCTGAATACACCACCAAATCCACATCTTTAATATTGTCTTTATGATGAGGAATTTTTATATCTATGCCTTCTTTTTCTAATTCTTTTGTGATTTTACTTTCTTTGATATCAGAACCACTAATCTTAAAGCCTTGTTCTTTTAAAAATCTCGCCAAAGCTGAAATTCCAATACCACCTATACCTATAAAATGAATTTTTTGCATTCTTGCCTCAAATTTTTTGAAAATTTAAGGCAAAATTCTATCATTTGTTTACTAAAAATAAAATATAAAAAGCCCTTAAAGATAAAATCTACTCATTGTTTTTACTTTTGAAAAAACTAAAATAAATTTTATTCTTCGTAATTTTTTATAAGTTTATCAAAGCCCCATAAATTTCTAGCTTCATTTGCTTTATTAACTTCTACCACAAGCATTTCTTCTTGATCGCCAAGTTGCTCTTGCGCTTCCCCAAAAGCATTGATAAAAAAGCTATCTCCATAGAATTTCCAATCATTTTCTTGCTTTGGGCTACCTATGCGATTAACCCTTAAAATGCTTGTTGAGTTTAAAAAGGCTCTTGTTTTTAAAAGCTCTAGCCATCTTTGATTGCTTTCAAAAGTACTAGCTGTAGGAATGATGACTAAGTCTATCTTTTTTTTCATAATCATTTGCCAAAAGATATCAAAATGCGCCTCAAAGCCAAAAAGCAAAGCGCATTTTAAACCCTCATGCGTGAAAGTAAAAAGTTTAAGTTTATCAGTTTTTTTATTGTTAAAAAATTTTTCTTCATTCCAGTGTGCATAAGGCATTAAAATTTGTTGCTCATACATTTTTACATTTTGCGGGCCTACCTTTAAGCATAGTTTTTTTAAACCATCATTTTCTACACTGATAAATGGTGCAATAATGTTTAAATCATATTTTTTAGCAAGTTTTATCAAGCTTGCCTTTTTACTTTGGCTTTGCTCTTTAATCATACTTTTTGGCATGCTCTTAAGCTCACTAAAAAAACTATTTAAAACATACTCACCTAAAACCACCAAATTAGCACCACTTTCCTTAGCAGCTTTTAGATAATAATCAAGCCTTGACTCACTCAAAGCTAAAGTCGGAAATTGTAAAGCTACAACACTACTCATCTACTTGCTCGATTTCTAATTTAGCATTTTCAAGCATAGTTCTTGCTTGCTTGATGCTTTTTAAACCTTCTTTATAAATTTCTACGCAAGTTTTAAGGTCTAAATCTTTATCATTAAGTTTCTCCAAAGAAAGTTCAGCTTGTTTGATATAATCTTCAAATTCCATTAATTACTTACCTTATAATTTGGTGCTTCAGCTGTGATAGTTACATCATGCACATGGCTTTCTTTTAATCCTGCTGCGGTGATTTCTACAAATTCAGCTCTTTCTTGGAAAGCTTTGATATCCACTGCACCTACATAACCCATAGAAGATCTAAGTCCACCTAAAAGTTGATGCACTACACTTTTTATACTTCCTACATAAGGCACCCTACCTTCAATACCTTCAGGCACAAGTTTATCTTGAGCTGTACCTTCTTGGAAATATCTATCTGAACTTCCTTTTTGCATAGCACCTAAGCTTCCCATACCACGATAGCTCTTATATTGTCTTCCTTGGTAAGTAAATAACTCACCTGGACTCTCATCAGTTCCTGCTAAAAGTGAACCTATCATCACACTACTTGCTCCTGCTGCAATAGCTTTTGCAATATCACCTGAGTATTTTATACCTCCATCAGCGATTACTGGCACGCCGTATTTACTTGCTTCTATCGCACATTCATCTATAGCTGAAATTTGAGGCACACCCACACCTGAAACAATGCGTGTAGTACAAATACTTCCAGGCCCTATACCTATCTTAACAGCGTCCGCACCTGCTTCACATAAATCTTTAACCGCTTTAGCACTTGCAACATTTCCTACTATCACATCTACATTAAACTCAGCCTTAATTGCTTTTAATGTATCAATAATACCTTTAGAATGTCCATGCGCGCTATCCATTACTATAACATCAACTTCAGCTTCCACTAAAGCCTTTACGCGATCAAGCTGACCTACACCCACGGCTGCAGCTACTCTTAATCTTCCATAGGCATCTTTATTTGAATTTGGATATTCTTTACGTTTTTTTAAATCTTTTATAGTAATCAAACCTTCTAAACGATTATTTTCATCTACGATTGGAAGTTTTTCTACCTTATTAGTAGAGAAAATCCTTTCTGCATCATCTAAAGTAGAGCCTTTTTTAGCAGTGATTAAAGGCATTTTTGTCATTACATTTTCTACTAAATTATCAAAATTAGTTTCAAATCTCAAATCACGATTAGTTAAAATTCCTATTAGGGTTTTATTTTCATCTACCACAGGAACTCCTGAAATTCTATATTCAGCCATGAGTTCTAGCGCTTCTTTAACGCTTGCTTTAGCCCCTATGTAAATAGGATCCATAATCACGCCACTTTCGCTTTTTTTAACTCTTTTTATCTCTCTAACTTGTGAAGCTATATCCATATTTTTATGGATCACCCCTATACCACCAAGTCTTGCCATCATAATAGCTGCTCTATGCTCAGTAACCGTATCCATAGCAGCTGAAATTAAAGGCATATTTAAGGTGATATTTTTTGTAAGTTTTGTTTTGATATCTACTTCTTTAGGTAAAACCTCAGAATATTGAGGAACTAGTAAAACATCTTCAAAAGTCAAAGCGCGTTTTATGATTTTCATAATTTTTCCTTTATTTATTTTTAATAATTTCTTCTAAGCTTAAAGCACCATCTAGCAAAGTTTGTTCATCGTAAGCTTTACAGATAAGCTGCGCAGAGATATTAAGTCCATTTTCATTTTTTCCTACTGGCACGCTAATGCCACCAAGTCCTGCTAAATTCACTGAAATAGTAAATACATCTTCTAAATACATTTGAATAGGGGTTTTAACATCATTAAAGCCAAAAGCAACACTTGGAGTAACTGGCATAAAAATCAAATCACAATCATTTAAAATTTCTTCATATTTTTGCTTGATAAATCTTCTAGCTTTTTGTGCTTTGATATAGTATGCATCATAATACCCACTACTTAAAACAAAGGTTCCTAGTAAAATTCTTCTTTTTACTTCCTCGCCAAAGCCTTCACTTCTGCTATTTACATACATTTGGCTAAGATTATCACATTTTTCGCTTCTTCTTCCATATCTTACACCATCATAACGACTCAAATTTGCACTTGCTTCAGCTGCTGCTATGATATAATAAGCTGCAACATCAAATGTAGAATCCATTAAGTCTTTATAAACAATCTCATGTCCATTTGCTTTTAACATATCTATGGTTTTTAATAAGGCTTGTTTTACATCATCATTGGTTTGTTCTACATAGTTTTTAATCACAGCTATTTTTAGCTTTTTATTTGCATTTAGTTTTGGCGCAGTTGGTTCAAAAGCTATGTTTGCACTTGTGCTATCTTTTTCATCATAACCTGCAATAGCATCATATAAAATCGCAGCATCTTCAACATTTTGCGTTAAAACTCCGATTTGATCAAGGCTTGAAGAATACGCTGCTAAACCATACCTGCTAACTCTTCCATAACTTGGCTTAAACCCAACACAACCACAAAAAGCAGCAGGCTGTCTTACCGAACCACCCGTATCTGAACCCAAACTTGCTAAAGCTATCCCTGCAGCAACTGCAGCAGCACTCCCTCCGCTACTCCCACCTGGGACTTTAGTATTATCAAGTGGATTTAAAGTCTTACCATAAAAAGAAGTCGCACTCGTACTTCCCATAGCAAACTCATCCATATTACATCTTCCAAATGGAGCAAAATTATTTTTGCGTAAATTCACAATAGCACTTGCATCATAAGGAGCCACATAGCCTTGTAAAATTTTAGAACCACAAGTTAATTCCCAATCCTTTACACTAATATTATCTTTTATAGCTACTGGCACACCAGCACCTGAAGTGCTTAAGTCTTTATTTAAAAACTGCTCTACATAAGCACCTAAATGCTTTTGCTGATGTGCTTTTTCATTTAATTCTTTTTTTAGATTTTCTAATTCTTCATTTGAAAATTTCAAAGCTTCTTTTAAAGTTATCATTATTTATCCTTAAATTTTTTAACCAAATAAAACAAAAAAAGCGTGATAAATAAAAAGCCTAATAAAGTAATCACTACCACGCTAAAAGGTAAAGCTTGCTCAAACATTTTTTGCTTTTTCCACGCTATTACATCTTGGACATAAGCATTCTTCTTCTTTTGCTAAAAACTTCCAACATCTTGGACACTTGTGTAATGAAGAACGCACGATTTTAAAACTATGATCATCTATTTTAAACTCACTCAAAGCTTTTTTATCATCCAAGCTTTCTACCAAGCTCACCATAAACCAATCAGCTACTTCTTCAATATCTTCACTCAAAAGCTCATTTGCGCTTGTTTGTAAGCTTAGTTCTAAAGTTGATTTGATAATTTTATCTTTTTTTAATACATCAACAAGTTCAAAGAATTTTTCTCTTGATTTTATAAATAATTCATCCTCGATTTTATACTCATAATCAAAGCCATTTTTTAACACCAAATCAAACACATCTTTAGCATTTTCTTTAATAGCCACATTTGCATGCTCTAAAGCTTCATCTATAGTATAAGTTAAGCTTGGAGCTAAAAGCGTAAAAAGCTTTCTAGCTATTAGCACCATAGCACTTTGCGCACTTACTCTCTTTGTGTCATCTTTTGCATTACAATATAATCTGTCTTTACACACATCTAAATAAATTCCACTTAAATCCGCACTTAAGAAATTTAAAAGAACGCTAAAACCTTTTGCAAATTCATATTTTTCAAAAGCAGCTTCACATGCTTCAAAAGCAACTTTTGCACGCATTAAAATCCACTTATCTAAAAGTGTGAAATTTTTTGTTTCTAAAAATTCCATATCATTAGTATTTGCAAGTAAAAATCTTATAGTATTTCTTATCTTTCTATATTGCTCGCTTACTTGTTTTAAGATATTGTCTGAAATTTTTAAGTCTGTTGAATAATCACTAAGCATTATCCAAAGTCTTAAAATTTCTACCCCATAATTTTTAGCTACATTTTGAGGTAAAACCACGTTGCCTTTTGATTTACTCATTTTTTGACCTTTCTCATCTACGGTAAAGCCATGAGTAAGTATGTTTTTATATGGGGTTTTGTGATTAATCGCAGTGGAAATTAAAAGTGAACTTTGAAACCATCCACGGTGCTGATCGCTTCCTTCAAGATACATTGAAGCTTGATATTCTCCTGCGTCGTATCTAGCCGAGTTTAACACTGCTTCCCAAGTACTACCGCTATCAAACCAAACATCTAAAATATCATAAACTTTTTCTAAATTATTTGGATCATATTTGCTATTTGGCGGTAACAAATCTTTTATTTCTAAATCCCACCACGCATCAGCTCCATTTGCTTCAAAAATTCCCACCAAATGATCTAAAACATCATCATCAAAAATCACTTCTTTGGTGCTTTTATCTCTAAAAAACGCTATAGGCACACCCCAATCTCTTTGTCTTGATATACACCAATCAGGGCGATTTTCTATCATAGAACTAAGTCTTTTTACCCCACTTTCTGGGTAAAATTTCACATTATTTAACTGCTCTAGCGCTAGCTCCCTTAGAGATTTTCCATCTAATTTTTTCTCATCCATTAAAATAAACCATTGTTTTGTAGCTCTATAAATAACCGGTTTATGTGTTCTCCAACAAAATGGATAAGAGTGTGTAAATTTAGAACTTTCAAGCAAAGCTTCGCCAAGTAGTTCTAAAATACGCTCATTTGCTTTAAAAATATGAAGTCCTATAAATTCATTTAGTAAATGCTCTGGTAAAAGCCCTTTAGCTCTTAGCGTTTCATCATAACACCCACCATCATCTACTGGCATAATCACTTCAATGCCATATTTTAAGCACACATAATAATCATCCTCACCATGTCCTGGCGCAGTATGCACAAGTCCTGTCCCGCCTTCCATTAAAACATGATCGCCTAAAATAAGAGTGGATTTTCTTTGATTGAGTGGATTAATAGCACTTAAATTTTCAAATTCAACACCTAAAAGTTCTTTTTGAATTTTTCCTTGAGTGAAGTTTTTATTGATCATATTTTCAAGCAAGGCTTTAGCAAAAATATAACCTTCTTCAGTGATAACATATTTTTCATTTGGATTTAAAGATATAGCTTGATTTGCCGGTAAAGTCCAAGGTGTGGTAGTCCAAATGACTGCTTTGGCTTTTTTTACACCTAGCTTTTCAAGAGAAGTCTTATCAAGCTCAAAAGCTACAAAAATAGAATAATCTTCTTTATCTTCATACTCTACTTCAGCTTCTGCTAGCGCACTCTTAGCAGCCCAGCTCCAAAAAACAGGTTTACTTCTTTCTAACAAAAGTCCTTTTTTAGCGATTTTACATAAAGCTTTGTAAATGTCAGCTTCAAAAGCATTTTTCATAGTCAAGTATGGCTCATCCCAATCAGCAATCACACCCAAAGACTTAAATTCATCTCTTTGGATATTTACAAATTCTCTCGCATGCTCTCTGCAAAACCCACGAATTTCTTTTTTGCTTAAATTTTGCTTTTTATCTTTAAGCTTAACTTCAACTTGCTGTTCTATCGGTAAACCATGGCAATCCCAACCCGGAGTAAAACGCACTTTTTTACCTTGAAAATAATGCATTTTTATAATGATATCTTTTAAAATTTTATTTAAAGCATGGCCAATATGCAAATGTCCATTAGCATAAGGAGGTCCATCATGTAGAGTAAAACTCTCACTTACCCCTTGTCTTTTTTGTTTCATTTTCTCATAAGCATAGTTGTTTTCAAACCACTTGCTAAAACGCTTAGGCTCAAGCTCTGCTAAATTTGCACGCATTGCAAAAGTCGTGTTTGGAAGCAATAGCGTATCTTTATAATCCATATAATCCACCTTGAAAAATTTAAAAATAGTAAATTCTACTTAAAATACTTTTAATTTGCACTTATTTTTTTGTTATAATCGCAAGAAAAAAAGGAAAATCATGAAACATCTTATCATCATTATAGGTAGTGAAATTATTATTAATGAAAATTATATGCATTATATACAAGAAGAATACAAAAAGCAGTTTTTAGAACTTCATGAGTTAAAATTTATAAACAAACCTGATAAAGAACTTCCTTTTTTACTTGAAAAACTTTCTAAAGAATATAACTATATAACCATTTTTAGCATTAGTGAATACTATACAACCATAGCTAAAATCATAGCAACCTTAAATGATGATGTTTTAATCTTAGAAAATGATACTTTAGTACCTTCAAAAGCTTTGCGTGAAAAAAATTCCTTTTTAAGCTCTTTTGAAAAATGCTATATTAATTTATTAAACATAAATATAGAACAAAAATTGCCTATGATTTTACAAAATCCTGAACTTGATTATGCCTATTTTTGTCTTTTAGATATAGATGAAATGAGTGCAAATATCTTACTTAATACACTTACTACTTCTTTTGAAATTCAAACTAGCTCAAGTGCATTATTAGATAATCTCATTTGTATTAGAGCAAGCGCTAGTCAGTATGGAAAACTAGAAGGCTTTTTAAAGGGAGTTTTTAAACTTTTTACGGGCAAAGTATTTTTAGGAAATGATCCTATTAAATTTATAGCTAAAAAACTTTTAGAAAAAAACTTAAAAATTTCCTTTGCAGAAAGCTGCACAGCTGGACTTTGCGCTTCAAAATTAGCTGAAAATTCAGGAATTTCTAGCATTTTTGAAGGCTCTTTGGTGACTTATTCTAATCGTTTGAAAAATTCTTGGCTTGGGGTGAGCAATGATACCTTAGAAAGTGTTGGAGAATACTCTGATCGTTGTATTTATTTTATGCTAAAAGGGGTTTTTAAAACTACAAATTGTGATTTTGCTTTAGCGCTTAGTGGGGTAGCTGGAGAAGAAAATGATAAAAATACCAAAGCAGGCACCATCTACATAGGAGCTATGTATAAAGATGGAACCTTTTTACAAGAATGCATTCACATACAAGGCAATAGAAACTACACAAGAGAACAAGCTAGTTTGGCTGCATATTGTTTAATGCTTAGATTAAAACCTGAAATTTTCTTTGGTGTTTAAACAAAAAATGGCAGTTAAAAATACACCCCACCACTTAAATACAATTTCATTCTATGATCATCATCGTATTTATACTGATGAACTGCTCTTGCTGCATCAAGCTTTATATAATACTCATTAGTTTTATTATAAAGTACTTGCAAACCTACTGCATCTAAAAAATGCTCATCTGCTAATCTATCCCCTGAGTCTTTTTCATACCAAGCATAACCTATATCATAAAAAGGAGTAAAATAAAAATTAGTATTTGGTATATTTATTCTTATACCAAAGTTAGCTATTATGGTATTATCTCCATCACCTTCTCCATTATCATAAGCTCTTACTCCATAAGCTCCACCTAAAGAGGAACTCTCAGAAGAATCTAATTCAAAATTCCCTAATACCTTTTGATAGTTTATATTTAATG
>NZ_JAKMPU010000012.1:0-41103 GCF_025771175.1 Campylobacter sp. RKI_CA19_01128 | reverse complement strand
TTATAATTTTATTGTTTTAAGGATTTAACCAAATGGAGGCTTTATTAAAGTCGAAAGGAGGTTAAGATGAGTGAAATTGTTATCTTTATGATCACTTTAATCACTCTTATCTTAGTCATTAAAAACTAAGATAAGAACTAATTTCTAATTTCTTAAAAAACATTTTAGAAAAACCCTGCTTAGTTTATCCTTAAAACATAAGCCTTCATATTAGCAGGGTTGAGGGCTTGTTATAAAGATATTTGTTTTTATATAATATTATTTGCTAAGTTTGAACAATATTATTTTATCTTAAAGCTCTAAAAACTACATCATATAAAATTTTATTCACTTATAGATTAAAAGCTCACAAAACATAAAATAAATAAAAATAATCTTAAACTATATAAAAATGAAAAAGTTTAAAGAAGCTTTTATGTAAGAAATTTTCCTTTTAAATATAATTTGGCAATTTTAAATTAAAAGGAGGTTAAAATGGAAAAAATTGTTATCTTTATGATAACTCTAATTACTCTTATCTTAGTCATTAAAAACTAAGATAAGAGTAATTTGTTTTTTACAAGTGATTAATGTTGAGCTTGAGGGGTTAATTATTTTAAACTAGAAAAATCATGCCTTTTTTGATATAAACAATCTTTATTTTATTACAAGGAAACATCAATGATATATGCTTATATAAGGGTTAGCACCGATAAACAAAACACTGAAAATCAAAAATTTGAAATACTTCAGTGGAGCAAAAGAAATGAAATTAAAATCAATTACTTTGTGCAAGAAGTTGTTAGCGGAAAAATAGCAATAGATCATAGGAATTTAGGAAGATTGTTTAAAAAATTAAAAAATGGAGATTCCTTAGTTGTTACAGAACTTTCAAGACTAGGAAGAAGTCTTTTGGATATTATGGAGAAATTAAACTGGTGCATAAAAAATAATATCACTATATATTCTATCAAAGAAAATTTTGCTCTTAATGACAATATCAACACAAAAGTAATTGCTTTTGCTTTCTCCCTCTCGGCTGAAATTGAAAGACAATTGATTTCACAGAGAACCAAAGAGGCTTTAGCTAGAAAAAAAATGGAAGGTGCAGTTTTGGGTCGTCCCAAAGGAAAAAAGAATAGAATTGAAGTAAATCCATGCTATCCAGCATTAAAACAAATTTTAAAATGGGATAAGCAAGGCTACTCGCATTCAAAAATAGCAAGAAGAATAGGTGTTCATAGAGACACTTTAAGAAAATTTCTAATTACAATGGGATATAAACATTTGCTAAAAAGATACAAACCTGAGATTTAACTTTCTCTTTTAAGGGAAAAAATAGTGTGCTTTTAGTAGAATAAAAAAATTAAAAAATAACGAACGATAAATTTTAACAAAATATTCTAAAATTTATATTAATTATTTGTATGTGTAATTAATTATTAAGTGTTTGTTTTATTCTAGTTTTTATTCTATCCCAAATTTGGTATAATAAAGAAATTAAAAAAATTATAAAAAATATCACTTATTTTATATCTAATTAATATTTTTTAGATATAATTTCAATATCATTAAAATATAACGAACATATTTAAAAAATATATCAAGGATATGAAATGAAAAAAGTAGTTTTAGGGTTAGCTTCTCTTAGTCTTATTGTTTTTTTAGGTGCTTGTTCATCAGAGCCTAAGTCTATGGAATATTTTAAAGACTCCAAAAATGAAAAAGAATTAAAAGATACTTTAAAATATTGTAAAGATAATAGAGACTCTATACTAAAAGATAAAACTTCAAAAGAATATATAGAATGCGAAAATGCTTTTAAAGCAGATGTAGGTAAATCAATGGGGAAAGAGCCTTTGGATTCTAAAGAGCTTTTAGATGAAGGTAGAGAAAAAGCAAATGCTTTGTTTGACTAAATAGGAGTGAAAAATGAGTAGTGTTTAGCTACTCGTTTTTTCAAATAAGAATAAATTTTTGATAGCCTATAATAAAACAGGATGCCAATATAAAAGCAATAGCAATAGCAACTAATAAATCTTTTATATATCCAAAAGAAAACTCAAAATTCATTATATAAACTTTAAAATATGCTACATAACAAACACAACAAAAAAACATAAAAGCGTGTATGATTAAAAATGTAAGCATATAAGTTAAAAAATCTATAAACATTTTACTCCTTTTTTTGTTATTATATCATATCCCTAAACATCTGCATTTTAATTTCTTTTGTTACAAATTCTAGTCCTTTTAAAAGCATTAAATCATTAAAATCACTCATACCTTGAGAGCTTTGCTCTTGTGTAAAATTTGGTAAAATTACACTAACATTAGAATATTTTTCTTTAATTTCTAAAGCTGTTTTTTTACCTGTATTTTCTAAACCTTTTAATTCTTTTTTTACATCATTATCAGCAAATATTGTGATATTTTTATCAGGATAGAGAGTATTTAGTTTTTTAACCACACTTTCTAAATTACCAGCATCTACTGCCATTATGATAGGTTTATTTAAAGCTTTATACAAAGTAGCACCAGTAGCAAAACCTTCACATAAATAAAATTCTTTTAAATTATGAAGTGTTTTAGTTCCTATAATATGAAAACAACCTTGTTTTTTTGCAAGATATTCCACACCTTGATCTTTTTCTTCTTGAGTTTTAATTACTCCTATGATTTTATCTCCATTTGAAAATATTCTTTGAAGTGACCATAATTTTCCATTTTCATCTTTTAAAGGAATTAATAATGAACCCATTTTATCTTGCTTAAGATAAAAGTTTTCATCAAAGCCTTTTTTCTTTAAGTAAGCATGGTTAGAATTAGCCCATCTTGCATTATTATACTCATCTTCTAATTTTAAGGCAGTTTTTTCTTGTAAGGCTAAAATTTCTTTTTCTCTAAGCTCTTGATCTTTTTTTATTTGATTATGTAATTCTTGAGAACTTTTTAAATTACCATTATAGTTTTTTTCTACTTGCATTTTCCAATTTTTCTTTACGCCTGTTTTAAAATTTTGTATAAAACCTGCAGGAAAATTGTTATTTAAATATCCAATATAAGCACCACTTAATTCTCTACCTTTATCATTAGTAGTTTTTACTCTATGAATTTTACCATCCATAATAGGTAAATTATCTATAATTAATCCTTCTTCTTCAAGTGATTTTTTAAATGATTGAAGGGCTAGGGAGGTGTTGGTTGAATAAGAATTACTTTTATTATTTAATGCGGTTTTATCTAACCATTTTTTAAATATATTAATATCTAATGATTTTGGTGCAAACCATTGTTTTTGTTTGTTATCCCACATTGCACCAAGTTTTTTAGCTTCACGAATATCTTGATATGGAACAAACAAAAACATTCTTTTTTTTGGCAAGATATTCCCCCTATTTATTTTAATTTAATGTTAGATTGACTATAATTTCAAGGAAATTCAAGGGACTCCTTGTGTCCCATCCTTATTTTATTCTTAACAATATTTCAAAATTTCTTTATCAAAAGTTTTAATTATATCACTTAAGAATAAATCTATTTTTTGTGGATTTAATCCTATGCTAGTGTCTTTAAATTTTGTCGTTAATCTTGGATAATATTTTCCATTTTTTTCCATTGTTTTTAATATATTTTCCCAATGATAGCTTCTATTTCTTAGATTTTGTAATAAACTAAGAATTATATCTACCTTATGCATATTTCTAAAGTTTCGTTTCTTTTCATCTTTTAAAAAGAAATTTTTATTACTGCTGTCATAATCTCTAAAATCAATATTTTTTACATCCATTATAGAATTTTGTAATTTATTTTTTTTAATGAGATAGATAATAGTTCCTAAGCTCATACAAGAAAGATATTGATGATGGGATAAAATCTTATTTTTTTCTCTATTTTCAATTTCAATCTTAGCTTTTTTAATATTTTCATCATTAGAGTTTTTTATCCAATCATTATCTTGTTCTGATAATTTACTATCAAGTTTATTTCTAAGAATAATTTCTAATGTTGCAATTTTTGGAGTGATTTTTCCTACAAGTTTAAGGTTATCATAATGCTTTACAATATCATCATTATAGGAAGATAATCTTATCTGCGATAGCAACTCATGAAATTTTATCTTATTTAATGATTTTTTTTGAATATATATTATTTTATATAGATAAAATAATATATATTCTATTAAGTTTTTATTTTTTTTCATATTATCCTCTAATTTCTGAATGTTTTAAATATCTTAACATAACACGAGATAGATGAAATATTATTATATGTTTGTATCACCATATCTTTTTATAGGTATTTTTAAATTTGGAAAATTTTTATCCATAGTATAAATTGCTGTGCAATTTTCTTTTTCTGCACAAAAATACTGCAAATAATCTTCAAAATCACCTTTATTTTGCAAGTAAAAATCACAAGCCATATTAATAACGCTTGATCCAAATGAAACTATATCAAAATATGGATTTGTTATTGTGTTTTTAAAAAAAGACATAAGGGCTGGTAATTTGTCTTTATCTATTAAATAAGCGATAGTTGAAATCATATCTTCTGAAAATACTATTTTTATTTCATTAGATATTAAAAAATATATTAATTGTTTAGCTTGTTCATTATTTATTCTTGCTTCATCAAAAAAATCAATAAAAATATTTGTATCAAGAAATACTTTTTTCATATATTACCCTTTTTTAAGTCACTTTCTAAAAATTCTTTTTTCATTTCTTTGGCTGTTTTACTTGGATGAAAAGCTCCATTAAACATACCTGCAAATTCATTAATAAAAGCCATTGCCTTTTGCTCATTTTTACTTCCATTGAATAATGTAGGTTCTTCATTATCATTTGATAAGCTAGGAATGTTACTATTAACATCAATTATTTTCTCTTGTTTTAATGAGGGATAATTTATTTGCTCATCATCTTTTTTAGAAATAATCACTTGATTTTCTACAACATTCTTATCTGAAGCTATTTGCTTAACTTCTTCAATAACATAATGATCTGGATTTTTTTTAATTTGCTCAAGACCTTCATATTCACTTTCAACTGACACTTCTTGCTTAAATTCTAAATTGTCAAAATCAAAAGTTTTAACGACAGTTTGTCTTAATTTTTTTAGATCTTTAAAAGAACCCTTACCTATGATTTGTGGATTCATAATATATGAATTTGAACCAATAATATCATATTCTTTTCTCTGCTCTTCTGTTACTTTAAAAATAACTTGCTTATCTTCAAGTTCTTTTATCGCACGATAAACACTTGATTTTCCTAAAATCTTCCTACTTTCAAAATAATGAACAAACTCACTATTATATTGAAAAACATTTTGATAATTTAAATTTTTAATCATCATCAACACAACTCTTAAAGCAGGATTTGAAAGATTATCAGTAAGAAAACTAATGTTTTCTACAAATAATTTAATAAAATCATCTTTGGTTTTTTCTCTTTGTAAAAAAGAACTTATTACTGTGGTAACTTCTCCTGTTACAGCATCAACTTTCTCTTGAACATTACTATATAATTTTTTAGTTTCTTTGTTTTCTAAATTAACTATCTTTGCCATATATTACCTTTTCCCAAAAATTAAAAAACATTATAGCATTATTTTCCCAAAAAATGATAAATTCCCAAATAAAAAAACAAATTGTATCCCATACAATGAATTTTATTGATTATTTTGGGAAAAATTACTTTTTTAGTTTTTTCCCACCACGAGCAGTTTTTGTCCCACGGGTGGGAAAATTTGTCCCACGGGTGGGAAAATCAAAAACCTTAATAAATAGCTATTTTATAAGCATTTGAGAGCATTTTTTATAAGTCTTTTTCTTCTTTATCTGTTCTTAAATTCAAAAAACCGCAAATTTCGCTAACGCTCATTTGCAAATAATGTAAATCAAAAGTAATAATATTACTTTTGAACTTTTATAATAATAAAATCCAAAACAATAAAATATTCATAAAAGAAATTTTTTAAACTAAAATAGTTATAATTAAATAAAATAATCTCAAATCAAAAAATTTTTTTATTTTATATCTAATTAATATTTTTTAGATATAATTTCAATATCATTAAAATATAACGAACATATTTAAAAAATATATCAAGGATATGAAATGAAAAAAGTAATTTTAGGGTTAGCTTCTTTTAGTCTTATTGTTTTTTTAGGTGCTTGTTCATCAGAGCCTAAGTCTATGGAATATTTTAAAGACTCCAAAAATGAAAAAGAATTAAAAGATACTTTAAAATATTGTAAAGATAATAAAGACTCTATACTAAAAGATAAAACTTCAAAAGAATATATAGAATGTGAAAATGCTTTTAAAGCAGATATAGGTAAATCAATGGGGAAAGAGCCTTTGGATTATGGCGAGCTTAGAAAAAAATATGATAAAGAAGCTGATGCTTTATTTGACTAAATAGGAGTGAAAAATGAGTAGTGTTTAGCTACTCGTTTTTTGGTTAAGATTTTGAATTTTTTATAAAATTTTTCCGCATTTACTTTATGGGTAATTAACTTATCTGCAATAAGGTTAATCATTTCAAAAAGACAATTAAAAGCTAAACTTTTGTAAACTGGTGGATGATATTTTATATTCATGGAAACTTTATTCCTTTTCAGTATTTTATAATTTAATATATTATAATATTAATATCTAATAAATTAATAATGGAGAAATATAATGAACGAAAATTCTTATGTAAATTTTGGTAGTTTTATTGCTGCAACAATTGTTAAGTGTTTAATGAAAACCAAAGGGCAATCTGAGGAAACTGTAGCATATGTTTTAGGGGTTAATGTTAATGAATTAAAAATAAAAGAAGGGCAAATAGATTATGATCCTTGCTGTAAAGTATTAAATTTTTTAGATGATGATTTTTATAAAGAAAGAGGACAATGGCTAAGTTGTTTAAACTCTTGCTTAAATTTAGTAAATCAGAAAGAACAGCAATTGCAACGACTACTAGAATATAGTGAAGAATTTATTCAAAACATCCAAGCAAAAGATATAACTATAAAAAATATTATTGATTTTTTTAAACAAAGCCACTCTCATGTAACAAAACAATACGATGAAAAATTTATTTTTGATATTCATAGAAAGAATTCTGGAGATGAAAATGAGTTAAATCTAGATGTGGCGTATATTTATATTTGTATTTTATATACAATTTCAAAGTGTCGTGATGAAAAAGAATTAGAAATTAGTGCATTAACGATGTTTAATATATCTACCCAATATCAATAATATATGATATAAATAGTTAATATAAATATTAACTAGAGATTTTAATCCCTAGTTAATTCTTTATCAGAATTTTCTTTTTTTAGGCATATTACTTTATCCCTAAACATCTGCATTTTAATTTCTTTTGTTACAAATTCTAGTCCTTTTAAAAGCATTAAATCATTAAAATCACTCATACCTTGAGAGCTTTGCTCTTGTGTAAAATTTGGTAAAATTACACTAACATTAGAATATTTTTCTTTAATTTCTAAAGCTGTTTTTTTACCTGTATTTTCTAAACCTTTTAATTCTTTTTTTACATCATTATCAGCAAATATTGTGATATTTTTATCAGGATAGAGAGTATTTAGTTTTTTAACCACACTTTCTAAATTACCAGCATCTACTGCCATTATGATAGGTTTATTTAAAGCTTTATACAAAGTAGCACCAGTAGCAAAACCTTCACATAAATAAAATTCTTTTAAATTATGAAGTGTTTTAGTTCCTATAATATGAAAACAACCTTGTTTTTTTGCAAGATATTCCACACCTTGATCTTTTTCTTCTTGAGTTTTAATTACTCCTATGATTTTATCTCCATTTGAAAATATTCTTTGAAGTGACCATAATTTTCCATTTTCATCTTTTAAAGGAATTAATAATGAACCCATTTTATCTTGCTTAAGATAAAAGTTTTCATCAAAGCCTTTTTTCTTTAAGTAAGCATGGTTAGAATTAGCCCATCTTGCATTATTATACTCATCTTCTAATTTTAAGGCAGTTTTTTCTTGTAAGGCTAAAATTTCTTTTTCTCTAAGCTCTTGATCTTTTTTTATTTGATTATGTAATTCTTGAGAACTTTTTAAATTACCATTATAGTTTTTTTCTACTTGCATTTTCCAATTTTTCTTTACGCCTGTTTTAAAATTTTGTATAAAACCTGCAGGAAAATTGTTATTTAAATATCCAATATAAGCACCACTTAATTCTCTACCTTTATCATTAGTAGTTTTTACTCTATGAATTTTACCATCCATAATAGGTAAATTATCTATAATTAATCCTTCTTCTTCAAGTGATTTTTTAAATGATTGAAGAGCTAGGGAGGTGTTGGTTGAACTATTATAATACATCGATAATCCTTTTAAATTTTATAGTGATTTAGAAAAAGATTTTTCGTTAGTCCGAACATGTTCCCTTTCACGAGAATTAAGCTTTTTTTGAAAAAACTCATCAACTTTTTTAAAAAAATAGTTTTTATCTTTTTTCTTATCTTTTGAATTATCTATGGTTTTATTACTTTCAGATGTTTGTTGAGTTTCCTTGTAAGCTTTTAAAAATTCTGAAACAAAATTAGAAAATTCATTCGCATTTGATAAAACTCCAACTTCTTTAATTGCTTCAAAAGTTCCATTTAGAATATTTTGAAAATTTTCAGCTTTAAGCGGAGATAATATTTTGTCAAAATTTTCTTTTATTTTTGGATTGATTCTTTTGTTAATACTAGCATCAATATTTTGACTACCTAGTTTAATTAACTCATCTAAACCTTTCTCAAAATGTCCATCACCCAATCTTACCTTTAGCGGTATTTTTAAATCATCAGTGATAATTTCAAACGCAATTTCTTGTTTTGAAAAAGATAATTTTTCCATTCGTTTTAGCTTTTCACAAGAATCAAAAGTTTTTAAAGTATTAAAAAGAGATTCAATCTCTTTAGGATTTGATGTATTGTCATAAGTTCCATTAAAAACACACTCTTGATATTCTTCACATAATGATGAATTATCAATAACTTTTACTTTTATATTTTCAAATGTTATGTTTTTGTTTTCATTTTCTTGTATATCTATGTTTTCCATTTTTCATCCTTAATAATTTTGTTTTTTGGTTTTGTTTTTTTGGATTATTGTAAAAATTGTTTATATTTTTTTAGTTGCTTTTATCCTCCTTATTGTTGGTATAGTTGATATTAAAAAAATCATCAACTTCACTACATAATGATTTTATCTTTTCTAAATTATTTTTTTGAATATAATCAAAAAATAAATTTCTAAAATCATCTTTATCTAACAAAGAGATAATTTCAGAGCCTATCTTCTTACAAAGCTTCTCTTTTCTCTCTTTTTCTTTTTGTTTTGCTTTTTGGATTTTTTCTTTATACTCTTGTTTGAGTAATTCTATTTCTTTGCTATCTTTTTTCATCTTACTCCTTGTGAATATTTTATATATTAATTATATCATAAATGTTGAAAATATTAATTTTTATGTAAAGATAAATTGACTAAAATACAGGTGTAAAAAATGTATCAATAGCAGGATAGCTATTTACTCCAAAAAATGACACCATTTTTTAGTAAATAGCAAAATATTCTCTGCGAGGCTCAATAAAAGGTGTTGTAATTTTTATGAAAAAAACTAATATTTACTTTGATGAAAAAAGTTATTCTTATCTTGTTAGACTAAAAAAAGAAATGAAAGTTTCTTTCAGTAAAATAATAAATACAATTTTAAAAAATATTTATGATAATGAAAAAGAAAATATAAACACCATAGATAAAATAAATTATCAAAATAATGAACCAAAAAAAGAAATTAGATTTAAACTTACTGAAGATGAATATAAAATATTTTCAGATTTTGCAAAGAAAAATGGAAATGGAACTGCAACAAAACAAATAAGAATTTTAACTTTAAATCATATTTATAAAGATAAATTTTTTGATAAAAATTATATCGATGAATTTATATTAGCAAGAACAGAAATAAACACAATAGGAAGGAATATATATCAGCTTTTAAAAATTTTAAGAAGCGGAAAAAGTGTGAGAATAAATGAAAAAAATTTAGAAAAATCTTTTGAGGATATTTCAATAAATATTGAAAAATTATCCAAAGAATTAGAAAAAATTATTCTTAAAAATAATGAAAGAATTTAATGTCAAGATTTAAAATTTTTGATGATGAGATCATAGCAAAAAGAGTTTATACTAAAATAGAAGTTGGATCTAAATCTACATATAATTTTGTTAAAAAAAATATATCAAATAAAACAAATAAAGTTTTTAGAAAAAACACTGAAGTCGTTGTAAAAATTACATCAGGCTCAAAAAATTTGCAAGCAGTTTGTAAACATTTAGATTATATTTCAAGAGAAGGAACAGTAGAAATAATTACAAGTGATTTTGATATATTAAAAGGAAAAGATGAGTTAAAAATTTTAAAAAAAATTTATGAAAATGAGGGCGCTCCTATTCCTAGATTTGGACAAGAAAAAAAAGAAAAAAGACATACTATTAATATGGTTTTTTCTATGCAAGACTATAAAAATGCACCCCCAGAAAAAATGAAAAAAGCTGTTTTAATGACATTAAAAAAAATGTATCCAGATAATTTTTTTGCAGTTGCTTTTCATGATGATACTGATAATCCACATTGTCATGTTTGTTTAAAAGTTGCAGATAAAAATGGAAAAAGAATTAATCCAAAAAAATCAGATTTAATGAATTTGAGATTATCTTTTGCTAAAGCATTAAACAATTTAGGTGTGGAAGCAAAAGCAACTATTCGTTCAAAAAACAATGAAGAAGTATCCTATAAACTTGAAAAAAATAAAGAACAAACTAAAATGCATTATTATCAAGTTTTAGATTATGGAAAAGCAAAATATAAATTTAGTCTTGATGAGAAAGCTAAAGGTAGTTTTTATGTGAAATATAGAACAAAAAAAGGTATAGCTGTAATATGGAGTAATGATCTTGAAAGAGTTATCAAAGAAAATAAAATTTTAAAAGGGGAATATGCAAAGTTTAAAATTATAGGACAAGAAACATATCAAATTAAGAAAAAAATTAAAGCAAATGGAAAGACTTTTGAAGTAACCAAAATGGCAAAAAAATCTGTTTGGGACGCTTCTGTTTTAGGTAGAGAAAAAGAGCTAAAACCATTGCAATCAGATGAAAAAAATAATCCAAAATATACTATAAAGGAAAACAATGAGAGAGATTATACAGAACAATATAGACAGAGAATCTTACAAGAGTCCAGTAATAAATCAAATATCCCAAGAGAATCTGCCAAAGAAAGAGACTCTATGCGAATATTGTCCGAACAGTCTGTGGTTCATGAGCGAAAAGGAACTCAAATGCCTATGCACATCAATGCACTCAATCAGCTACAGCAAGGAAAGCGAGAACGAACCTATAGTAGCTTGCGATGGACAAATTCTAGGAATAATGAGATTGAAAGAGATGGGTAATTTATAGAGAACCATAGTATAAATATCGCATTATATATTTTATAATATAGGTTTTTTAAGGAGAATTATAATGGAAATGCTTGAAAAAATAACATATCAAGATAAAGAAAACAATTTATTAATTTTGAATAATATACTTGATTTATTAGAAGATGGTTTATACAAGAAAAAAAATACAATAAATGATAAGTTTGATTTGATTTTTAAGCAACCAAAGCAATTTAATGATGAATATATTAAAAGCCATTATTTATCAATTTATAGAGCCATTGAATCGGTAAATGAAAATAGGTATTTTGTATTTTGGGAAATTGCTAGTGGTATGCCACAAAAGATAATAACGCAGACTATTATTTATGATATGGCAAGATTTTATAATACGATAAAGCACAAAGAAAAATTAATTGATGAGTCTTTGCGGTATATCGTTAAGGAAATCAATAATATAATTGGGAGCATACAAGGTTTGGGTGATTATATTGCACCACAAGAATCATTTTACAATTCATTTGGATTCTCGCAATTGTATACACCATTTCACACCTCTCTCATTGGAAAGGCTTTTTCAATCCGTATGGCACTAGAGAAAAAAATAAAGTGGATGATATTTGGTGATTTGCAAGAGTATAAAATAAATTTACATGAAGTTCTTAATAAGCTAAAAGAAAATCATAGACAATATTTTGATTTACCTTCAAATGTGGATTTTGATAAGATTATGCTAGTTAAAAATTGGTGTAATAGAATTATACACAACGGTTTATTTCCTTATATTTGGGTTGTATGGGATGCTATCGAGATCATAGAGCCACTTTTTGGTATTTCTAAGGAAGGAATGATTGATCTTAGAGGGTTTCATTACCGAAAAGATACAACACAAGATATTAGTGAAATTTTTCTTTAAAGATATAAAAAAATAAATAATATTATTTTAAGATCAATAAGCTGAACTTTGAATAACTTTTTATTGTATTTTATCTTGACAAAATTTCAATTTCGTTATGCTTATTTAATTTTTTACATAAATAAATACTAATTATTGTGTAATTTTACATTATATATTATTTTTAAAATGTATATATAAATTTTTTTATTATAATTATGTTATTATATTAAAAATAAAAGGAGAATATTGTTAATGTTGAGAAAAATATGTAGTGTTTTAGGTATTAGTAGATTGGAATTAGCCGAAAAATTGGGCTTATCAAAAACAACAATAGATTCTTGGAGTGATAGTTCAAGAATTTCTAAAACAGCTCAATTGGCCATGGAACTTATGATTGAAAACCATAAGCTTCGATGTTCCATTAAAAATTTTCAAGAAAGCTTTAGATCATTAAATTTGAATAGTTTTGATAATAATAAAAATTATATAATGATTGATTTAGCTAAAAGAATAGAATATATAATGAATGAGTATGAATTAAATGATATAACTTGTTCGAAAATAATGGGTGAGCCTAGTTTTGAAAAAATTAATAAAATTTTGAATTTGGATATTTATCCCGATTTTGATTTTTTAGATAAGTTTGCAAAAATGTTTCACATTAATGATAATTGGTTGTTAACTGGCAAGGACTTTCCTTTTAGGGTCGAATTTATTAAATCTAGATTTAATTCTCAATTGATGAAAGAAGCTGAAGGTTTTAGTAAAATTTACATAATTACTTGTAGCAATAATAACAAATATACCAAAATTCTTGCAATGAATTTTGACAATCAGTATGATTTTTATCATGTAGATTTTTGCATTGGTAATAATTTTCATATGGAAGCCAGAGAAAGCAGTGATTTATATGATTTATTTAAATTTTTTAATAATTTCAGGGCAAATATTTCCGTGTTGGAATTTAATGAAGAAGATTACAAGAAGCTCGTGTCAAGACAATTTTATCCAAAGAATATTTTAAAACATGGATCAATATCTTACATGCTTTTGGATTTACTAGATTTAAGATATGATATGGAAGAACAATATGATAGTTTTTTCAGAAAATGTATACAAATAATTAAAAAAGAAAAAGAATTACTAGAAAAAAACAATAAGGAATAAAATTAAGAATTTCACTTGAGCGTTTTGTTAATTTAATAAGATATTTTTTTGGGATAGTTATTGATATAAATTTATCCCAATTTTCTTCTTTTGCAAAAATAATGAAAGTTATTGTAAGTTCCTTTTTCGCCTAAAAATTTCCAAATATTGCGTAAAGTTATTTTTTTAGATATAAGCTCTTTTATTAGATCTTCATCTTTATCATACATACTATTAAAACTATTTGCAGGACGACCTATATTTTTTCCATTTTTGCGTGCATTAGCAAGTCCTGCTTTTGTTCTTTGTGAGATAAAGTCTCTCTCTGTTTCTGAAACATAAGCGTAGAAAGAAAGGAGTAATTTTTGAGAAGGATTGTTAAATGAACTTAATTCAGGTTGTCGTAAAAAAACAAATTGCACACCCTTTTCAGAAAGTTCTAATATTAATGTAATAACTTCAAGCATACTTCTTCCTAATCTTGAAAGTTCTGTGCAAATTAATAAATCACCTTCATTGAGTTTATCTTTTAATTCATTCATACGCCTTTTTTCTAAACTTTTTCTTGAACTCATTTCAACTTCCATAACTTCATCAATATTAATTTTGTTTTTTATACAATATTCATATATTTGGAGTTTTTGGACTTCTGAGTCTTGTTTTGCTGTGCTAATTCTTATATATGCTATTACCATTATGTAATTATATCTAAAATTGTTTGAAGTATTATTTTTTAATAGTATGTATCATTATAATATGTATATAATATTTTTTATATATTATATACATATCAAAATTATATTTTTAAAATATCTTTTAGTTATTTAGCACCTTAAATCTTATAAAAGCACCTTTATCCATACCCATTTGTTCTGCCATATTTGACAATCTTTCATATTCTTCACTTGTAAAACCCACAAGAAGCTTTTTATCTCTTTTGATTCTTCCAGATTGCGTAGGGGTTTTTTGTGCTGAAGTTTCTCCCGTAGCTCCTTCGATAAAACTATCTAAATTCACATTTGTATTTTTTTTAAATGCCATTTTATTATCCTTTGATTTTATTTATTAATTCATTATAGAAAGTATTAAATTCTTCTAAAGCTTTATTGTTAGAATTAATTTCTGTTTCACTAATTCCTAAACCCATTTGAATGCAAGTTTTATATTTTTCTCTTTCACAGATAATATTATCTAAAAGTTTAATATTGTCATCTTCTTGCTCTTTAATATAGGCTCTTAAATCTTCAATCTTTTTATTTAAAAAAGGATTTGGAGAGCTTTTATTGATTAAAACAAATGTTTGTAGATCTCTATTTAATTCCTTTGCCATTTTAATAATTGTAAACATTTTATCTAAAACACTAACATCAAATTGACTTGGGATTGTAGGAATGATTACAACATCTGAAAAACCTAATGCTATTCTCATTTCTTTTGAGTCTCTACCACCAGTATCGATAATAATTAAATCATACTCATTTTTATTTTTTTCTTTTTGTATAAAATCTTTTAAAGATTCGCCAACTTTAGATACAACAGAGAATGTTCTATTAATACCTTCTTCCATTCTAATATTGACAAAAGTCATAACAGATTTTTGTGGATCGCTATCACACAATAAAACCTTTTTACTCTCAGCTGCCTTAATTGCTAAATTTACAGCTAATGTGCTTTTGCCACTTCCGCCTTTTTCATTACAGATGGATATAATCATACTTATCCTTATGATATTTATTATATATCATAATTATATCATAAAAATATTAAATACATAGTATAAAAATATATATAAAAAGTGTAAAATATATTTATTTAATATACTATATAATAACAATAAAAAAATTATTATTTTTTTATTCCAAAAGTTAAATTTTTTTTATAATTAATAATTAAGATTTATTTAATTTATTTTTATGTATAATTGCCCTATTAGTAATTTACTAGTAAAAACTATACTTACTAATTAAAGTAACAATATTACAATAAATAAGGAGAATAAATATGAATAAACTTAAAGAAAATACTAATCAAAATAAATTAGTTCAAAACAAAACAATCCAAGCTGTAGATGTTGTTGAGAGTGTTATAAATAGTATAAAAAACAATTTTCCTGAAAATGCAAATTGTAGTATTAACATAAGCAATAATAAAACTGTTATAAAAATAAACGATGGGGTTAAAGGAGCTGTTGTAACATATGAGGAAAATGGAAATTTTCAAAGACAAGAAAAAGTTCAGTATATTAAAACAACTCCAGATGAAAGATTAAAACAGGTAGAGCAATTAATGGGAAAAAAAACACAAACGGAAATAGCTAGTTGTCTTATGGTAAGTCAAAAAACTATATCAAACGATATTAAAAAGATAAAAAAGATTAAGAAAAACTAACTTTTAACAAAGGATTAAGCATGATATTTTACCTCGATCATAATATTTACATATATTCTTTTAAAGATTCTTCAATAGAAGAAGCTGTTTCCAAATTGAAGGATAATTATATAAAATTTGTTTATAGTTATGCTCATATAGAAGAAATATATAGTGCTTGGAGTGATAGCCAAGGAGAATATAATATAGAAGAATTTCTTAAAAAAATTTCAGAATTTACCAATAACTATGAGTTTAGACCATTAATTAACGGAGGAATAACAGGAGTATTTGAAAAACCTATTTGTTGTTATAGACGTGTTTGTAAAAATCCAACTACCGAGATAATTAAGTCAGATGGTAAATTTTATCATAGTGCATTTGAAAATTACTATAAACAACTTTTAGAAGAAGATAAAAAATATATGGGTATTAGTAGCGAATGTAATTATGACAAAATTTGGGAGCTTGATAAAATTAAACAGCATATAGCTGAAATAAATGAAAATATGAAAAAAGTGAATGAATCTGAACGTATGAAAATGTTAGATAGACAAATTTCTACTGATTTAAAAATTGAACAAGGTATATATAATAAAATAAAAGACAACTTTATTGAACTTGAATATGTTATTGAGCAATTATTCAAACTACTAAATCTTTATGGTTTTAATGCTGATAAAAAATACAATAAAGTGGTTTCTGGTATTTATGATGTAGCACATGCTATATGTGCTACAAAATCAGACAAATTATTTACAACAGATAAAAGATTTGCTAAAAAATGTGAAGCTGTATATCGCTATATTGGTGTAAGTACTGAAGTGGTGTGTTGTCCTGTAGAAAAAATTTCTGATTGTTTAATCTCTAAATTAAAGACCGATTTTTAATATAAAAAATCATTTTGCATATCTCTTGGCTATAATAAGCGATATGCAAAAAATAATTTATTTACAACAAGAAATTATATTAGACACTAGGATCTAGTATATTATTAATTGTATTAAAAAGTGTTTTATAAGCTTTTATTATATCCACTTTCTCAATTAGTTGATTTTTGGGATTGAAAAAATTAATTTTTTTGTGTTTTAAATCTTGACCTAAAAATAAAAATTCTTGTTCTCGTATTGAATAAAATGATTGGGTTAATAAATCTTTTTGCTGAATTTCATTAATCGAAAATCTAATCATTATTTTGTAATAATCAAGTATAGATCTATAAATATGATTTTTAGCTTTATCTATATTGTTAAATAAATCAGATTGATCATCTTGAAGTAAAAAAATAGCTAAATGCGATAAAGCATTGTGAAGTTCTAAAACAGATTGTGTAAATCCTTTGGGTTTTTTACTATTATAATACTGTTTAAAGTCTTTCATATAAGGTTTTTTTGAAACCTTTCTGAAATAATTTCCTGCAAATTTTGCTTCTCTAAACAAATTAAATAAATCTTCATCTTCAAGTATTTTAGCAACACATAAAACATTTATATTTTCTTTTTTTATATTCGTAAGATTCCTTCCTGTTGCAAGAAATTTATCAATAAAAACTTCTAATAGTTTTAATTCTTTTTTGTTGGTTTCTAATAGTGTTTCACCAAAAACATCTATAAGATCTATATCTAATAATATATCCACAAAACTTAATATAACATTGGTATTTCTACCTCTATTTGAATCATTTCTGAAAAAGTTAGAAAGATCAACACTAAGATAATCTATATATAACTTAAATAAAGTTGTTGCTGCTGATATTTTATATTCCATATTTTTTTTGAATATATCCATAAATATCCGAATTTTTATAACTATTATCTATAGCATCGCTTAATTTTTGCATAGCTTCATCTAAGATAGGATCTTGAAATTTTTCACAAATATCAGATACGCTCCCAGTATTTTGAAAAGGCATATTTATAAAATCTACTTTTCCGTAACTATCTCTTAATAACTCTTTATCCATATTTAATCACTTTCTTAGAGAGATATTTTTTGTATTGCATTACTAATATATTTTATTATATATTGGTATATATTATCATATAATTATATATATTAATATAAAATTTCACAGAAAATATTGTTTTTATACTGAGATTTTTATTTCTCATAGTTTATAAAAAATATATTTATATATTATATAGATATAAGACACATAATTAAAAAATATTAAAAAGATATTTATTAGATATAAAATAAATATAATTTATTTTTAATTCGATTTAAGTTATATAATCTTTTCTCAAATTTTATGTTTCATAAAAAATCAACTTTCTCATATTCTTTGAAATTTTCTTCAAAATATTCTTGTCCTTCTTTTTTTGTTTGAAGACTATATCCTGAAAAAATTATTTTTTTATCTTCGTCTTTTTTAAAGATAATTATTGTATAGCATTGTTTATTCTTTGTTATAAAGAGAAAATTATTTTTATTTCTAAAACATTCGTATCTTTTTGTAATATTGTATTTTTTTATCATTTCTTTTAAGAAATTTAAAAATACTTCTTCTGTAAGTTCTTTTTGTTCTTCTTTATATTTTTTCATCAGATAATCTGCTTCTTCTAAAAAGTTATAATAATCTAATTCTTTCATTTGTTGCTTTTTCCTTTCTCTACTTCAATCATCATTTTGCATTTTGGACAGATAACTTTTTATATGCTTCATCTTCTGTATATTCAATATATTTATTTTCATTGCAATTTTTACATTTAATGTTAGTCCATAAGATCATGGGATGAAAATAAATTTTATTTGAAAGAAAATAAGGATATTTTTTACTCATATATTCTTCTCTGAAATTTTAGATTCAAATATAATCGTGATTTAGGTTTTAAGTTTTGTTTAATTTTACTTCTTACTTTTATAATTTTTTTATACAAATCTGATTTTTTAGTTGCCAAATTTACTCCTTTTTAATCCAAAATCAAAAAAAATGTTTATTACACATTTAATTTTAATAAAAAATTAAAATTAAATAATACCTTTATATTTAATATAAGAGCTAAATTTATCGTTCGTTATTTTTTAATGAAAGGACTCCTTTAAATGTTTAAAAAAATACTATTAATAGCATTAGCTGTAAATTTAGCTTTTGCTGCAGGCGGTATTGATAAAGTCAATACTTTGGCACAAGATATAGAGTCAGCTTTGTTTGGTGTTTCTATTATTGCTATTACAATAGCTTTTGGTATTGCAGGTTATAGAATGGCAATATTAAAACAGCAATGGACTGAAGTTTTACCAGTGGTAATTGGTGGTGTTGTTATAGGTTCTGCTTCTTCTTTGGCTGCTCTTTTGGTGGGTTAAAAGTTTATGAATAACTATTTTGATCCGCTCTTTAAAGGATTAACACGCCCTGCACTCCTTTTTGGAGTGCCTTTAGTGCCTTTTATAATAAACATTTTAGGATTTATCTTAATAGCTGTTTATACACAACAATTTTTTCTTTTAATTTTTGGAGTTATTTCTTATTTTATTATGAAAGCAATGACTAAGAAAGATGAGCAAATGTTTAGATTGTTTTTTTTAAAAACTAAATTTATTAGTAATTTTTTGAGTAGAAAATACCATAAAGCTAAAACTTTTAATAGCGTAAGCTATAAACGATTGCCAACTAATAATGATTTTCCAAAATTATCTATATTTCCACTTCATGCTGAACCAAGTTTAGAGAAATTAATTCCTTATAGCTCTTTACTTACAGATAGTATTGTTATTACAAAAGAACATATGCTAATTAGCACATTTTTTATTGAGGGTATAGAATTTGAGTGTGAGTCAGATGAGAATTTAATTTTTAAAAAAAATCTTTTAAATATGATGATAATGTCATTTTCTAATGAACCTATTGCTTTTTATTTTCATAATGTAAGATTTAAATTACATGAATTTTTAGATTCTCATTTTGAAAATTCTTTTTTAAAGGAAATTGATGAGAAATACCATAAGAGTTTTGATAAAAAAAGTTTTCAGCAAAATTCGCTTTATTTGACTTTGGTCTATAAGCCTTTAAAATCTAATATTGATTTAAAGACTTTCAATAAATTAAATTACAAATCAAAAGCAAAAGAAATTTCAAATTTTGTTCTTAAATTCCAAGAATACTTAGGAAAACTTGAAGCTAACATTAAAGATTTTAAACCAAAAATATTAAGTGTATATAAAAAGAATAATATTAAATATTCCGAGCAATTAGAATTTTATAATTATTTAATAGGTGGAAAATTTAATCCTGTTGTAGTTTGTGATACTCCGATATATCAATATCTAACAGGAACTTTAAAAAATATTCAATTTAACCACGATATGATTCAGCTAAACTACAATGATGATACAAAAAGATTTGCTAGAATTATTGAAATTAAAGATTATTCTAATGAAACTTTTTCAGGTATTTTAGATTCTTTAATGTATCTTGATGTAGATTATACTATCACTCAAACTTTTGTTCCTTTATCAAAATATGATTCAAAATCAGCATTAAATAAACAAATCAATCAACTAATTTCAAGTGAAGATGATGGCGTAAGTCAGATAGAGCAATTAAATTTAGCATTAGATAATTTAATTAGTAATGTTATAAGTTTTGGAAATTATCATTTTAGTATTTGTGTTTTTGGTGATAGCATTGATGAATGCAAGAAAAATACTAATAAAGTAATAACTTCATTAAATAGTTTAGGCTTTACTTCAACATTAGCAAATATTGCACTACCCGCTTCTTATTTTTCACAATTTCCAAGTAATTTTGCAATACGCCCAAGAGTTCATATGATCTCATCTTTAAATTTTTCATCTTTGGTTGCATTACATAATTTCTTAATGGGCAAAAAAGAAAAAAATTGCTGGGGCGATGCTGTAACTATTTTAAAAACACCAAATAAACAACCATATTTTTTAAATTTCCACAAAAGCGATGGAAAAACCAAAGATGAATTTGGTGATTTGAATTTAGCTAATACTTTGATTTTAGGTCAAAGTGGTGGTGGTAAAACCGTGTTTATGAATTTTATCATTAATCAAATGATAAAGTATGCTAATAAAGATAGCTTTCCTGCAAACATACCTGAAGATAAAAAGAAATTTACAGCTGTATTTTTAGATAAAGATAAAGGTGCTTTAGGCAATATTCTTTGTGCTGGCGGTAGATATATTTCTATTAAAAATGGTAAGCCTACTGGGTTTAATCCTTTTATGGTTGAAACTAATGAAGAAAATTTAAGATTTTTAAAACAACTAATAAAACTATGTGTAACACGCAATGGTGAAATTCTTAATACAAAAGAAGAAAAACAAATCAATGAAGCTGTAAATACTCTAATGTTTCAATTTGAAATTTCTGAAAGAAAATATCCTATTTCTTTACTTCTTGAAAATATTACAGATGATTTTAATGACAATAACTCTTTAAAAAGTAGATTGTCTTTATTCCAAAAAGGAAAACAATTTGGCTGGGTGTTTGATAATGAATATGACAACCTAGATTTTCCTGATGATATTAATTTATTTGGTATTGATGGAACTGAATTTTTAGATGAAAAAGATGTTTCAGCATTAATCTCTTATTTTATTCTTTGGCGTGTTATGAATTTAGCAGATGGAAGAAGACTTTGTATAGATATTGATGAAGCTTGGAAGTGGTTAGAAAATGATATTGTGGCAGAAGAAGTAAAAAACAAGTTTAAAACCATAAGAAAACAAAATGGCTTTTTAAGACTTGCTACACAAAGTATAGAGGACTTTTTAAAACTAAAGATAGCAAATACTTTAGTTGAACAATCTGCTACAAAAATATTTTTACCAAACCCTTTAGCAAAAGAAGATGAGTATTTAAGACTAGGTCTTAGTAAAGATGAATTTTTAATAGTTAAAAACTTTGCCCCACATAAACGACAATTCCTTGTTAAAAGACAAGATGAAGCAGTTGTTTGTTCTTTGGATCTTTCATCTTTAGGCAAAGAAAACCTAAAAATTTTATCTACAGGCACAAGCTATATAGAAAAAATAGAAAATATCTTTAATCAAGAAAACAAAACTTTGGAAGAAAAAATCAATAAACTTAAAACATTTTATAAGGAAGAACAATGAGATTAAGTTTAAGTAAAAATCAAACCAAAAAGCCACAGGGGCGCTTTATCTTAAATAGCCCTGTCAAAAGACAGGGTAAGACTCAAAAAGCCTTGACTACTATTAAACTTAGTAGTATAATTGCTACTAAGATAAAGCGTGTGAACTTCATCTTAAAATATCTCCTTTCTGGAGTTAAGATTAAGCCACAGGGTTGCCGCCCTGTGGCAAACCCCAAAAATAATTATATCCAAAAACAAAATAAATTTTTATTTTCCATAATTTCATCATTATGTATTGCAAATTTAGCTTTTAGTGCTGGTATTAATGTTAAAGTTATATTAGTAGCTATTTTTAGATTTAAAGCCACAAGGAAATCTCATCCCCATAAAAATGGGGCAAGGCTAATAAGTCTTGACTATTATCATACAAAGAAGTATAATAATAACTATGAGATTTATATGACTCAATTTAATCGCCTCCTTTCGGAGTGCAAATTAAGCCACAAGGGTGCGAACCTTGTGGCAAACACCCCAAAAAATTATATCCAAAAATTTAAAAAATCTATTCTTATTCTTACTTCCCTATTGATTTTACCTAACTTAGCTTTTAGTGCTGGTATTCCTGTAGTTGATGCGACTGCAAATTCACAAATGGCAACCCAAAATGCAAAAGAAGTTGCAGAATGGACTAAACAAGCTACAAGATGGCAAGATACGGTTAAACACTATCAACAACAAATTCAGGCTTATCAAAATGAACTTATGTCTAAAACAGGTTCAAGAGATGTCGTTGCTTTTATGAAAGATACAAAACAAATTTATTTAGATTTTGCTGAAGCTGGACAAAACATACAATCTTTTTATGATGATGTATTGCAAGATCCACAAGGCTTTTTAAGCGATAAGAGCAAAGATACATTTAGAAAATTCACTCTTTTTGATCGTTGCAATGCTAGTTATTTGAGTGAAGAGCAAAAAAGAATATGTAGAATGGATATGATTACTTATGCAGCTCAAGTGGAGCATTATAATCAAGCTTCTATCCAAGTTAATACCGTAGCAAAGTCTTTAGAGAAACTACACCAAAGACTTATAGAATCAAAAGATATTAAAGAAACTAATGACATTAACAATGCGATTAATGTAGAAAAAACCAAACTAGAAATCATTAAAACTAATCTTGAAATTTCTAATATGCATTATGAAAATCAAAGAAGAATAAGACAAGATCAAGCAGCACAGCTGTTTGCAGAATCAATGGGGAAAGAGCCTTTGGATTCTAAAGAGCTTTTAGATGAAGGTAGAGAAAAAGCAAATGCTTTGTTTGACTAAATAGGAGTGAAAAATGAGTAGTGTTATTTTATTTGAAAATAAAGAATTAGGACAAGTAAGAACAATAAGAGATAAAAACAATGAACCTTTGTTTTGCCTAAATGATATATGCAAAATATTAAATATAAAAAAGACAAATAGTGTTAGAGACTCTATAAATAAGGAATTTGATAAAGGGGGCGGTTTTGAGTGGTACCCCTTTAAAACTTCTGGAGGAACGCAAAAATTTATTGTAATTAATGAACCTGAACTTTACTTTGTTTTAATGAGAAGTGATAAGCCAAAAGCAAAGCCTTTTAGACAATGGGTTATTAAAGAAGTCTTACCAAGTATTAGAAAGCAAGGTTATTATGCGTTTAACAATGCACCAAAATTAGAAAATTATAACAACAAATACGATCTTCCTGATACACCTTATAAGGAAAAGATAGCAAATGCTATAAAGGAAATAGAACAAAAACAAAATTCTAAATTTATAGAACTAATAGAATATGAAATAGTAGAAAAATTTAAAAATGGAAAAACACAAGTTTTACAAAAACTTAATTTTAAAACCAAATTAATTTAAATAAAAACAAATTTTAAAGAAAGGAGATAAAGAAAGTTTAAGAAAGGCCGTAGGGTAAAATTATACCCCTTTAAAAGGGGCAAAGCTAATAAGCCTTGACTATAATTACACAAACAAGTATAATTATAGTTATAATTTTGTATGACATAAATTCACCCCCATTCTAAGGGTTAGATTAAGCCATAGGGTTGCAGCCTACGGCTAACCCTTCGGGGTATTATACCTTAGTCTTCTTAAACTTCTTAAAACACAATAATGTTTAATCTTGTATTTTCTTTTAAGGCTTACCATGCAAGGTAATTTCTTTACAGAGCTTGGTAATGCTACTCATGTGATTTTAGAAGTAGTAAGAAATGCAGCATTGAGTGAAAAAATGACTCAACTTGCCGTGCTTTTTTCTATTACCCTTGTCATTACTATTATGTATAAGGGTTATGAAATCTTATTTGGTCGTTCTCAAAGTCCTACTAAAGAAGTAATGTGGGATTTAGCTGCTAAGGCTATGATCATCACTTTTGCTTTAAATATCGGCGGATGGCTTACTTTAGTTATTAATGCTATGGATGGCTTTCATGAGTGGGCTGGTGGAAGCCTTAGTATGTATAAGCAAATTGATATTATTTTTAATGAAGTTAGAAATTTAGCTGATAATATATGGGCTAAGGCTAGTGGATTTGATACAGTAATAGCTGGAATTACTATAATTATAGTTTATATAGCATTTGGTATAGCTGTGCTACCTGCTTTAGTAGTGATTAATGCTACTGCCTTTACTCAAACTATATTGGTGATTGCCGCACCTTTAATGTTTTATTGTCTTTTATATAAAAGCACTAAAAATGTTTTTACTCAATGGCTTGCATTGCTTATTTCTAATACCTTATTAGTTCTTTTTATGAGTTTATTTTTTAAGGTTTTTGCAAAAGAAATATATGCATTTGTATATGAAACTTCTAAACAATACTCTAACGGAAATGTTGATTCTTTTTTTATAGGCGTGAGAATGACTTTTTCCTCTGTTTTATTAGTTGCTATGGTTTTTGTAGCAAAGGTTTTTGCTGAAAAAGTAGGAAGCGTTGCTTTAGATTCTGCTATGCAAAGTGTGTTTTCAAGGGTAAGCAATCCTATAAGTTCTGT
Source organism: Campylobacter sp. RKI_CA19_01128 (assembly GCF_025771175.1). Taxonomy (NCBI): domain Bacteria; kingdom Pseudomonadati; phylum Campylobacterota; class Epsilonproteobacteria; order Campylobacterales; family Campylobacteraceae; genus Campylobacter; species Campylobacter sp. RKI_CA19_01128. The sequence continues at coordinate 16,121 of NZ_JAKMPU010000012.1, read as the reverse complement.
TGCTGGAAAAACTCTTGGAAATTTATTTGGGCATGCTCAAAAAGGAGGCTCTAAAATGGCAGAAGGTGCTTATTCTGCTATGAAATCAGGTGCTTCTGTTGCAGGTGCTAATGCTATGTCTTTAGGAAAGAGCATATTACAAAGGATGAGAAATGAAGCATAAGATAATTTTATTTGCATTTTGTGCAATCTTTTTTAGTGCTTGTTCTATTAAAAACAATACTAATTATAACTATTTATTTGATGATAAAAGTGGTTGGGTTGCTGTAAATGATATTAAAGATCAAGAAAAGTTTTTAAAAATGGAAATTGTTCCTGTGTTTGAAAAGAAAGAAGAAAAAGAAACTTCCATTAAAAGCTTTGAAAACATTAAAAAGAAAAAGAGAATTATTTTAAATTATCCGAGTATGTCTTATGTGATTTTAAAAAAGGCTGTAAATGATTCTAATTCTTATCATGAAGATAAGATGGTTGAAGCTGGCGAGTTTGATTATTCTATCACTTACCATACGGAGCAAGGAGATGTTTTTGTAAAAGTTTTAAAACAAAATCTTTTTTTCAAAGAAAAAGATGTGCAAATAATTGAAACTGAAGTTTTAGAAAACAAATTTTAAAGAAAGGAGATAAAGAAAGTTAGTATAAAGCCAAAGGGATTATCCTAAACCCTGCTATAATTGCAGGGAGATTAGTATGCCTTGACAAAGCAAAGCATAACTAATATAATTACAAGGATAATGTTGAACATTTAACTCACCTCCCTTCTGGGCGGTAAATTGAATGTCAAAGGTGGCACCCTTTGGCATTCCACCCTTTTTAATTATACTAACTTCTTTTAAACATAAAATTGAAAAACCAAAATGAAATTAATTCTAATGCTTTGAATTTTGAAGCAAGTGTAAGATATTTGATTGAAAAATCAAATCAAAGAGCTTGGTTAGTTGCATTTATAAGTATGGCAATATCAATTATTGCTGTAATTGCTGTAATTTTCTTAACACCATTAAAAACTACTGAACCTTATGTGATTAGAGTGGATAATACTACTGGTATGGTGGATATTATTACTAGCTTACAAGAAGAGCAAATTAGTTCTATTGAAGCTTTAGATAAATACTTTATCTCTCAATATATAAAAGCTAGAGAAGGTTATTATTATAAGTTTTTAAATCAAGATTATGTTCTTACTCAATTAATGAGTGATGAAAATGTTGCAAATGAGTATAGAGCTATCTATGCTGGTGATAATGCTTTAGATCAAATTTATAAAGATAATGTTGAAGTAAGCGTTAAGATTTTAAGTATTGTTCTTGGAAATAGCAATGGAGTAAAAACCTCTACTATAAGAGCATTAATTACTAAAAAAGATTCTGTAACAAAAAGCACACAGCAATCAACTAAAGTTATAACTTTGGCGTATGATTTTTTACTAGCAAAAACAAGTGAAGAAAATAGAATTTTAAACCCTCTTGGCTTTAAGGTTACTAACTATAGAGTTGATGAGGAAATAAGATGATAAAAAATATTAGCCTAGCCCTTTCTTTTTCATTTTTGGCTTTACCTGTTTTTGCATTAAATGAACCGCAAAAATCAGAATACGATCAACGCGTAGCACATGCTGAGTATAACTCTAAAGATGTTTTTAAAATGGTAGCTAGAAATGGTTTTGTAAGTATGATTGAATTTAGCGATGAAGAAGTCATTATAAATACCGCTACAGGATTTTCTGAAGGTTGGGATTTAATAGAGAAAAAAAATCTTTTATTTATTAAACCAAAAGCTTATAAAACTAGACTTTTTGTAGAAAATGATCCTTATAATCAAGGTCAGCAAAAAGAGATGATTGTTGATCCAAATCCAAAAGACTGGAAAACAAATTTAATTGTTACCACTAATTTAAAAACTTATATTTTTGATTTATTGCTAACTAATGATAGCAAGCAAGCAACTTATAAATTGTCTTTTAGCCACGCTGATAAAATCTTAAAGCAAGAGAATAAAATAAAAAAAGAGCTAGAAAAGAAAATTGTAAGAGAAGAGCTTGATAAAAATATAGTTCCTAGAAACTGGGATTTTTTAATGAAAGCGAATAAAGGAAGTGAAGATATAGCACCAAATTATGCTTATGATGATGGTGTTTTTACTTACTTAGGTTTTGATAACACAAAAACATTTCCGAGTGTATTTTTATATGAAAACGGCAAAGAAATGATCTTAAATACTCACATTAAAAAAGATGGAAAATATGATGTTTTAGTAGTTCAAAAAATTGCAAAACAAATTCTACTAAGAAGTGGAGATAAGGTTGTTGGAATTTTTAATAATGGCTATGGAAAAAATCCTTTAGATAAAACTAGAGAAACCTCTAATGAAAATATACAAAGAGTAATAAACGATCCAAGTAAAACACTTTTACTAGAACAATCTTTATTAGGAAATGAGCAATGAGTAATCAAGAAAAACAAGAATTAAAAGATATGGATTTACAAAGTGAGTTGCAAGCACAAAGCGTTAATGTTAAAAAAATTCAAATCTATGTATTCTTTATTGCTTGTGTATTTATATTATTGATTTTTGCATATATCTTTGCAAAATCTTTTATTGGTAGTAGTGATGATACTGCAAATACACAAGCAAAAGAAGTTAATAAAGACATTGCTAGTAGTGTGAAATTAAAAGATTTTATTTTACCTCAAAAAGAAGAGCCTGTTAAAGAAGAAACAAAGAGTTTTGAAGAGTTATTGAAAGAAAGAGAACAGGAAAAACCCGTTGAAGTAACTCCAAAAGAAAATCCTTTCGAGTTTATCTCAAAACCTTTACAACCAAGAATAGTAAAAGGTGCAGGGTTAGTTGTGGTAAGTAGTAGTAGTGATGGTGGGGCTTTTAATGCACAAGAAAACAATACACAAGAAAGCTCAAATAATATTTTTAATTCTAAACCTATGCAAGGAGATAATGCTTTATTATCTAATGGATCAAATGATTTTATCGGCGATGTTTTTACCCCAACTAGTGCTAGTGTTAGTCAGTTTGATCCAAATTTATTATTATCCAAAGGAACTTATATAGGTTGTTCTTTAAAAACTCGTTTGGTTAGCACTATTAAAGGGGGTATTGCTTGTATTGTTTCAAATGATGTTTATTCTTCAAATGGCAATGTTCTTTTAATTGAAAAAGGAAGCACCATTACAGGAAGTTTTAGTTCAGGACAATTAAATGATGGTATGGATAGGCTTTTTGTTATTTGGCAAGAAATAAGAACGCCTAATAATATTATTATACCAGTTTATTCAGGTGCAACTGATGAGCTTGGAGCAAGTGGAATACAAGGATGGGTAGATCATCATTATATGAAACGCTTTGGTTCAGCTATTTTATTATCAATAATTGATGATTCTTTAAATATTTTAGCTAATCAAGTTATTAATAAAAAAGAAAATAGCGTTGATTATACGGAAAATTCAAGAGAAACTTCTCGTGAAATAGCTAATACTGCTTTAGAAAAAATGATTAATATCCAACCAACTCTTTACAAAAATCACGGTGATTTAGTAGGTGTATATGTTAATAAAGATATTGATTTTTCTAAGGTTTATCAATTAAAAAGAAAGGGCTTTTAATGAGTAATTCAAGAACCCTAGAAAAATTAGCTAATGATTTTTTTGGAAAACATTTGGCTAATTCCAGCGTAACTGAAATATGCTACAACGGCAAAAAAAATATTTTCATACAAACTAATGATGGAAAATGGCAAGAAGAAACAAGTAAGTTAGATTATGAAGCTTCTAAGTCGTTTGCTACTTCTTTAGCTTCTTTTAAAGAAGATAAGATAGATGAATCACGCCCTATCCTTTCTTGTATATTACATGGAGGTGAAAGGGTTCAGGTAGTAATTCCGCCAGCGACTAAAAAAGAGCATATTTCAATTACAATTAGAAAACCAAGTGAGAAAAGATTTTTAATACAAGATCATGTTAAAAGTGGTCTTTTTGAAGAAATAAAAACTGATCATTTTATAACAAATCCTTTGGATGAGGAGTTGAAAAAGCTTTATGAAGCTAAAAATTTTAAAGATTTTATTTGTAAAGCAGTAGAGTATGAAAAAAATATCATTATAGCAGGAGGTACAGGAAGCGGTAAAACAACTTTTATGAAAACTTTAATTGATTTTATTCCCAAAGAACAAAGAATTATAACTATAGAAGATGTTGAAGAAATAAAATTTTATGAGCATAAAAATTTTGTACAACTTTTTTATCCTAGTGAAGCTAAAAATGAAGATTTTTTAAATTCTGCAACTCTTTTAAAATCGTGTCTTAGAATGAAGCCTGATAGAATCTTATTGGCAGAGCTTAGAGGTGCTGAAACTTATGATTTTATCAATGTTCTTTCTAGTGGGCATGGTGGTAGCATTACAAGTTGCCATGCAGGAAGCACTTCTGAAACATTCGAGCGTTTGGCTTTGATGACTTTACAAAATACTCAAGGTCAAAAAATACCTTTTGAAAAAATACAAGATATGCTTAAAAATCTTATTGATGTAGTTGTCCATATTAGAGCTCATAATGGAAAAAGACATATTAGTCAAATATATTTTAAAGAGATGAAGAATGGCAAATAAAGAAAAAAGAGGAATTTATAATGTGAGTTTTAACGATAAAAACTCAACTCCAATTAATACAGAATTAGAGATTATTGAAGAGGCAATCATTGATTATGTTGTCCATTATGTTAAGGGTTGGCATAACACAAAAAGAGACAAAGGAAGAGGTGCTGAACATATCAAATTACATTTAGCAAAAGAAAGCGAAGGAGAAATAAAGATTGAAGAGCTTTTAAATCTTGGTAACTCTATAAGAGAATATTTGAAAGTCTTTAAAGAACCATTTGATGATGGAAGAGGTGGAAAAGTATATGAATGGGAAAATAAAGAAGGCATTCGTTTTAGAGTTGCTACTGATAAGATCAAAGGGGAGGGTCTCATCCCGCCACTATCCCCCTCTGATGAAATTATTATAACTTTTTATTCTGATAGAAATCTTAATAAGAGAATGGAATTTAAAAATCCAAAAGTTAAAGCTTATTATGAAGAAAAATCTTTAAAACAAGAAAAAAATTCTAATTATTTTAAACAAAAATTAGAAAGCTTTTCTACAAAAATAAAAGGAATAGAAAATGAAAGATAAGATTGTAATGCTTGTTTTTATAAGTATTTTTTCACTATTAATAGCTTATTTTTTAAGTCCTTTTGTGATGTTTTATCTTAATGATGTAAGCTTAAAAAGAATTCTTGGGTTTTACAATCTTAAATTCACTTTTGAGGCATTAATAAATGCTTACCCAAAAGCTTATATTTCTTTCTTTGGTATGTTTGGTTTTAGTGTTATTGTTTTAATGCTTTTAGCATTAATAGCTAAAAGCAAAAAAACTCAATTTGGCGAGGCAAGATTTGCAAATTTAGCAGAAATTAAAAAAATGAAATTATTTTCAGACAATGGAATAATCATCGGAAAATATAAGGGAAAATTTTTAAGATTTAAAGGTCCTCAGTTTGTGGCTTTGGGAGCTCCAACAAGAAGTGGTAAAGGGGTTGGTATTGTAATACCAAATTTAATGGACTGGAAAGAGAGTGCTGTTGTTCAGGATATAAAACAAGAATGTTTTGATTTTACAAGTAAATATAGAAAAGAAGTTTTGGGTCAAGATGTTTTTCTTTTTAATCCATTTTCAAAAAGAACTCATCGTTACAACCCTTTAACTTATATTGATATGAGTGATAGTGATAATTGTGATAGTCAGTTAATGGATTTAGCAAATATCATTTATCCAAAAGAAGGGGATTCTACAACTCAATTCTTTAATGGTCTTGCACAAAACCTATTTATAGGACTTTGTTATTTGTGGAAAGATTTAAATTTAAAAGAAGATGGGAAACTTTTTTTAGAAACATTTAACTTAAAAACAGAATTTAGTTTTTTTGGAATATTACAACTTTCAAAAGGTTTTACTTTTGAATATGAGGGTAAAAAAATAAATGGATTTGATAATACTTATAAGTACTTATCAAATTGTGATGATCTGCTTTCAGATATCACAAAAAGAAGGTTAGAAACTTATTTTAGTATTTCAAGTGATAATACAAAATCAGGAGTTATGTCTTCTTTTAACGAGCCTTTAACTCCTTTTGAAGCAGAAGTGTTAAAACTTTCTACTCAAACTAGTGATTTTGATTTGAGAGATTTACGCAAAAAGAAAATGACTATTTATATAGGTATAACCCCTGATCAATTAACTAATGCAAAATTTATATTGAATATTTTTTGGTCGCAGTTAATTCTTTTGAATACAAAAGAACTTCCTGAACAAAATCCACAAATTAAATATACTTGTTTAATGCTTATGGATGAATTTACAGCACCTAGAAAAATTCCTATATATCTTTCAGCAGTAAGTTTTATGGCAGGTTATTTAATGCGTTCTTTGATGATTTATCAATCAAAATCTCAACTTAAAGCACCTGCTCCTGATGGATATGGAGATGATGGAGCAAAAACTCTTTTGACTAACCATGCTTGTCAAATTTTTTATACCCCAAGAGAGCAAGAAGATGCAGAGGAGATTAGTAGAATACTTGGTAATACTACATTTAAAACAAGATCAAGAAGTGTAGGGGCAAGTGGTGGATCTACAAGTTATAGTGAAGCAAGTAGGGCATTAATGCTTCCGCAAGAACTTCGAGAAATGTCTTTTGAAGATGAGCTTATTACCATAGATAATGGAAAGCCTATTTTATGTAAAAAAGCTTTTTATTATAACGATCCATATTTTATTGATAAATTTAAACAAGTCTCTCCAACTTTGGCAAAAATTAAAGGCATACCTAAAGAACATATCTTAAAAGGAGCTTTTCAAAGAGGAGAGTGTCGCATACAAATACCAACAACAGGAGAAAATAATGAAAAAAACGCTTAGTTTGCTTTTATTGGCAAGTGTAATTTTTATAGGATGTGCAAGTTCTGCACCAAAACCTAAAAAGCTTGAAGGCGGTTCAAAGCTAACCTTGAATAATTCTTTATTGGAGGAAAAATATAGATTTGTTCCTAAAGATTCAAAGTTAAGCAATATGGACTGGATTTATCAAATAGAGCTTACAAAAAATAAAGAAGGCTTGCTCACTAATGAGCAAATAGTAAAAACTTTTCTTTTGGCTCATAATGCAAAAAGAATTATCTTAATAGGCGAAAAAAATATCATTCAAGAATATGAAGAGTATTTTAAAAAAAATGGTGTTGAAGCAGAAATGATCTTACAGCCTATAAGCATTATTAAGGGAGATAAAAATACCATCAATATGCTTTTTTTTCATGCAAAAGATGGAGAGATAAATGAGTAATTCTTTATTTGATAATAATGAGATTAAACCAACCGTGATTAAAACCATTAATCAAGATGAAATTGTAGAAAAGAAAATGATACAAGAAGCCAAAAAAATTAAAAAAAAGGAGAATAAAAAATGAAAATAAAATTGATATCAATAATTTTAGCTATGTTTATGTTCTCAAATTTAAAAGCTATAAAATTGGATTATTTAAGTGGGGATACTAGATATGCTTGTGAAGCTATGCTTTGTTTAGTTTCGCCTATTAAACCACCTGAATGTAATGCAGCAATTGCAAGATATTTTGCAATTAAGTTTAAAAAACCTTGGGAAACAATTAATGCTAGAAAAGCTTTTTTAAATCTTTGCCCTGTGGATAATAGTGATACTGAAATGCTTAAATATAAGAATGATATTTTAGCTCATTTAGATGGTGAATGTTCTTTGGAAGAACTTAATAAAAGAGTAGAAAAAAAACTTTTATGGGTAGAAAGAGTATGTGATGATGGATCATGTGAAGAAATAGAGCATTATGGATATAGAATAAATCCACAATTATCGCAATCTTGTTACCTATTGCAATCTAGTTCTTATACTGATTATCAAGGTTTTGAGTATATATGCTCTAAAAATTTTATAGAGGATGTCAGTTGGAAAAGAGGTTATGAATTAAAAGAAATTTCTGAACAAGAATATAACTTACTTCCTGATAATTTAAGAGAGAAACATCGCGAGAGAGTAGGTTTTAAGTGGAAATGGGTTTTTTATAAAAAGATTTTTATTAATAAAAAATGTTGGATAAAAAATGACTGAAGAAAATCAAAGCTTACTTGATGAGCAAATAGATCAAGAAGATATGAATAATTCTTTACTTGATGAAGTAAAAATTTGCAACTATCAAGAAATTATTGATGAGCAGATAAAAATCTTAGAAATCATTAATAATACTATCAATATAGGCTTAAATAATGTTCTTGATGAGAATACCAAAGAAGGAATTTTTAAAGATTTAGAGCAAAATTTTTATAAACTTAAAATGAATATTGATTCTCTAATTTCGTATTTTAAAAATCCCCCAAGTCAAGAAGAATTGGAAATAATCAATAAAACGCTTTTGATTAAAACAGAACTTGATAGTTTGAACTCATCTTTTTCAAAATTAGAAATAGAAGAATTTAGTCAAAAAGCAATGGAACTAAAAACTGCACTTGATAATTCTTTAGTTAATTTTGATAATACATTTCTTGAATCATTAAATAGTGCTTTAAAAGTAAGTAATGATGATTTAAAGGATTTTAGGTCAAAAACCGAAGCTAGATTAAGTGATAGCTTACAAACATATGATCAAACTTTAAAAGTGTTTTTAGAAAAAGAAAAAAATGCAATTTTAGATTTTTCTAAAATTTTTTCGAAGCTAACTAAAAATATCAAACAAACTATGATTGTTTCATTGATGTTTTTTGTTTTATTTGGGTTTTCTTTTGGAGTTTTTTCTTTCATCGTATACTAAATACGAAGATTATAAAAAAATAACCCAAAACGCCCAAAAGTTAAGCTCTATCATTATAAAAGAAAATAAAGACAAAAGCTTAACTTTGAGCTTCCCAAAAAACAAAACCATTCTTAATAAAGATGAGAATGGCATTCATATCACACTACAAGGAGGTGAATGAACATGTAATTATATATATTTTTTTTAAATTCCCAAACCAAAAACCAAAAAACAAAACATAAAAATTTTTATTAAGGAGAAAAAATGGCATTTGTAAGATTATCAAATGGAGATCATCCAAGACTTATGGTTGATGTAAATAACGCATTAAACTATAAAGACACTCAAACAGGTGAAATTAAGCAAAGACAAGTTGCTACCGCTTTAGTTGATGTGATAGAAGAGGCTGGAAAAGTTGTTGGAATGGATAAGGGAGCTGTAACAGCTTCTTTTAAAGTAAATAATGAATGGAAAAATTACTTTGTAAGAAGAGATAAAGAAAATTTCAACATTGTTTTATTGCCAACAGATCCGCAAGAAAGAAGTAATAGAGATAATCATATCTTTATTAATAATAACTGGAATGAAGAAACTGACAGATTTTACTACACAATCAACGATAAAAGAGAAGCTGGAAAAGCTTTAGTTGAAGGAATTGGAATTAGCGAATTTCAAAACCAAGATGGTAGCAAAAGTTTTTATCTTGACACAAACATTAAGCTTACTAATAAAGAAATTAAAGAAGAGCTAGAAAAGATTAAACTTGAAAAAGGTGATGGCTATCTAGCTATTGTTAGAAGCACTGGTTTTGAAATAAAAAATGAAGCCGAAATGAAAGAGCAAAAAGCAAAACAACAAGATGGTTTTTCTAAAGAACAAACAATAGAGCAAGAAACTCAAGTTCCAAGCAAAGAAAAAGATATCGAAAGATAAAAGGTAAAAGATGAGATTGTTTATAGCGGAAAAACCTGAACTTGGTAGAGCAATTGCAGAAGGCTTAGATGGTAATGTTAAGAAATTTGAAGGTTATGTTCAAAAAGGCGATAATTTAATTACTTGGGCTTTTGGTCATATATTGAGATTAGCAACACCTGAATTTTATAATGAAAAATGGAAGTTGTGGAATTTAAATGATTTGCCTTTGGACATTAAAGAATTTAAATATATTCCTATAAATAATAGCAAAAAACAATTAGAAATTATCTGCAAATTGATTAAAAATGATCAAGTAGATAGTATTGTTCATTGCGGTGATGCAGATGATGAGGGTCAAATTCTTATTGATGAAATTATTCAGTATTCAAAAACAAAAAAACCTGTTTTTAGAGTTTTAATTAATGATTTAACTCCAAAAGCAGTTAAAGTTGAAATTTCTAAAATGAAGCCGAATTCTCAATTTAAAGGAATGAGTGAAAGAGGATTTGCAAGAAGTCAGGCTGATTGGATTGTAGGTATTAATCTTACAAGAGCTTATACAAGTGTAGCACAGCAAAAAAGTGGTTTTAGAGAAGTTCTTACTTTAGGAAGAGTTCAGACTCCAATTTTAGGGCTTATAACAGCAAGAGATAATGAATATGAAAATTTTAAAAGCATAGATTATTATTCATTGCTAGGAAAATTTGAAATAAATGGAAAAGTATTTAATGCAAGATTAAAAACAGAAGAAAAGATTATCGATGAAAATATTGCTAAACAAATAAAAGAAATCAACATTAATAAAACGGGGTTAATTAGTGTTTTTAAAGAAAAAAAGAAAGAATATCCCCCTTTGCCTTATAGTCTTTTAATTTTGCAAGCAGAGTGTGCTAAATTATATGGCTATTCACCTGATAAAACATTAGAAATCACTCAAAATTTAAGAGAAAAATATAAAGCCATAACTTACAATAGATCAGATTGTCAATACTTACCTGAAACAATGTTTGAACAAGCTCCAAATATTTTAAATTCTATTAAATTAAATATAAAAAATAATGATAGTGATTTAAGTTTATTGCTTGAAAAGAGTGATTTAAGCATTAAAAGCAAAGCTTTTAATGATAAAAATATTTCCGCTCACTATGGAATAATACCAACTCAAAACAATTTTGATTGTGGGCTTTTAAAAGAAGAAGAAAAGAATATCTATATTTTAATAGCAAAAAGATTTGTGATTCAGTTTTTTAAACCAAGAGAATATGAAGTTACAAATCTTGAGATACAAACTTATGATAAGAGTGTATTTGGCACTTCTCAAAGCAAAAATATTAGCGAGGGTTTTAGAAAATTTTTCAAGCAAAGTGATGAAAAAGACAATGAAGATACTAATAATCATTTGGACATTTCACTAATAGAGAATAATAGTGTTTGCAAAATTAAAGATATTGAAATAGAGAAAAAGCAAACAAAACCGCGTCCTTATTATACGATGGATTCTTTATTAAAGGATTTAAATAGTGTTGCTAAATATGTGAAAGATGAAAAAATAAAAAAATTACTAATTGAAAAAGATAAAGACAAAAAAGGTGAAAATGGAGGTATTGGAACACCTGCTACTAGATCAACTCATATTAAAAATTTAATTGAGCAAGGATATATTGAGGTAAGTAAAGATAAAAAACAAGTTGTTAAATCTACTAAAAAAGGAAGACTCTTAATATCTTTAGCACCTGAAACTCTTAAATACCCTGATATGACTGCTTTATGGTTTGAGCAACAAAAAATGATTGAGCAAGGCACAATAAAAAAAGAAGATTTCTTACAAAATATATTAAAGGAGGTTAATAGTGAAATTTTGAAAATAAAAGAAAATGGGAGTATGAATCAATTCTCACAATTATCAAAAGAAAAACAATATAGTTGCCCTGAATGTAAAAATGGTTATTTAATAAGAAGAAAAAACACAAAAGGGACTTATTGGTGGGGATGTAGTGAGTATAAAAATGGTTGTAAGTTTATGTGTTTTGATGAAAAAAATAAGCCAAAATTAAAATAAGGAGATGAAAAAATGAATGAAGTAGTATTATGTGGTTTTCTTGGTAAAGATTGGGAAGTATCTCAAGGAAAAAAAGAACTTTTAGCAAAAAATAGTTTAGCAATTACGACTATTACTAAAAAAGCAAATGAGGAAATAAAACACACAGATTGGATTCCTTTGGTTGTTTTTGGAACAAATAGGGTAAATGCTTTAGCAAATTACTTAAAAAAAGGAGATAAATTCTTATGCAAAGGAAGGATTTTTACTTCAGTTTATGAAGATGAAAATCAAAATAAAAGAACTGGTTTTCAAGTTATAGTTGATCATTTTGAATTTGTTCATCAAAAAGAAAAGCAAAATATAGATCACCAAGCAACTAAAGAAGATAATTCTGTTGAAAATTTTGCTCAAACAGATAATATGGAAGAAGAAACATTTTAATGAGAACTAAAGAGGGTAAAATGAAATCAGTAATATATAAAAAATCTTTAAAAGCAAAATATCCAAAAAAAAGGATATTAAGAAAAATCTTGTTGTCTTTTTTATTAAGTTCATCTTTAATAAATCAAACACATTCAAGTATTATTTTTGACAATGTAGATAGTGAGATTGAAATATTAAGTAAAAAAATTATTTCATCAGCTAATACTGATAATGAAATTTTACCTTCAAGCACCCAAAACACAAACACTATTCAATCACAAGAAACACAAGTTAATGAAGCTAGTGAAATTATAAAAGAAGAAAAAGATAGCAAAGAACTTAGTGAGCAAGAAATCTATGCTAAATATGCAAAAATAAACAAAGAAATCAGAAGTATAGATAAAGAATTAAGTAATAATTCAAACAATAATGAATTAATTGCTAAAAAAGAACAACTAATTCAAGAAAAAAATAATCTTGATGATAATTTAAAAGAAATTAATAACGAAGAAGATAATACAAATTTTCAAGAACAAACTATAAGAAAAGCAAAAGTAAAAGCTCATCGCATAATCTCAAGAGAAAAACCAAATGTAAAAAGCAAACAAGTAGAAATTTATAGAGAAAATAGAATATTAGATATTGAAAATATCATAACTAATGAAACAGGCACTAAGTGGGCTAAATTAGCTAATAAAGAAGAGTATATTTCAGCTAAGTGGCTTGAGTTTTATGATAAAGAAGTTATCAAAGAACACACTCATACTAATTTTAAAGACAAAAAAATTATTAAAAAACCTTTTGAAACTGTTTATCTTGAAAACCCTACAAATGCAAACTATTATAATGAAAATTTAAAAACACAAGAAGCTTTAAATGATAGTAAAAAAGATGATAATTTAAGCAAAGAAGATCAAGAATTTTCAAATAAAGTAATGAAAGTTATTCAAACAGCTGGTGCTATTTATGATAGTGAAGATAGCAAGAGCAAAGAAGAAATTGTAAAAAATATGGCAAGTTCTTATTTAAATGCAAGTGCAAATGAACTAGCTAAAGAATTTATTGATTCATTAAATACTTCTATTAATACAGATTTTTCATTTAATTACAACGAAAGAAGCGGTTTTAGTGGTAATGCTAAAGCACTTTTACCTATTGTAAGTGAAGATAATCCAAAAATATCTTATTTTTTACAAAGTGGTATAGGCGAATTTGCTAATGATAGAACCATAGGACACTTTGGTGGGGGTATAAGATATTATCCAAATGCAACAGCTTTAAATAATTCAGGTAATATTATGTTAGGACTAAACTCAGTCTATGATCATGATTTTAGCAGAGGGCATAAAAGAATGTCTTTGGGTTTTGAAAGCATGCTAGATACACTCGCATTTAATGCAAATGTTTATCAAAGATTGAGTAACTGGATAGATAGCTATGATTTTGATAAAGATTATGTGCAAGAACGCCCTGCAAATGGCTGGGACGCAAAAATAAAATATGCTTTTCCTTCTCTTATTAATGTTTCAGTTTTTGCAAAAATGGGACAATGGTATGGCGATAAAGTAGGTATTTTTGGAGCAAATAGCGTTGATGATTTAGAGAAAAATCCATTAATATATGAAGGGGGAATTTCATATTCTCCATTCCCTGCATTAACTTTTACTTTAAGTCATAGCAGAAGTGCAGAGAGTTCTAAAAAGAATACTTCAATTAATGCAAACATTAACATACCACTTGATGAAAAAGCTATGAAATTAGCATTTGAACCAAAACTAGCAGGAATTAGTAATACTATTGAAGGCACTAGAACTCAATTTATTGATAGAGATTATTCTATGGTTCTTGAATATAGAGCAACTCCAAATAAGTATCATATTTCTTATTGTGGGGATTTAGGTAATGATAAACATTGTATATTATTAAAAAATGGCTTTGATGAAGTAGTAAAAAATACTCCTATGAGAGTTACACCAACTCATTCTTGTGTAGTATTTGAAAAAGGTTTTGATTACATTACAGACAATAGCGGAAAAGTTTATGTGCAAATCATTCGTTCTTGCACTCCAAAAACTGATTTAAATGCAGTAGCTGGCGAAGCAAATGGTAAATTTCCTATTTCAATTATAAAACTTGATTTTAAAATTAAAGCAGATCCTGAAAAAATAGAAAGATTTGAAGAAAGTCTTATCACTTTAGCAGGTGGAAACTTAGCTAATAATTTAAAAGTTGTTTGGAAATTAATAGGCAAAGGCGAATTAATTAAAACAAATACTTCAGATACAACTGATAACAATGGTAATGCTACTATCAAATACAAAGCTGATGATACGATGAAAGATAAAGAAGAAGTTAAAGTTATTGCTAGTGTTAATGGAGTTGAGTTTAAAGCACCTGTGCAAATTATGGTATTTGGTAATAACGATAATGATTTAAGTATTGATAAAGAAGTCATAGGAAATAAAGAAATAGCAATTGCTACTTATAAAAATTTACGCCCAAACAAAACTAATGTAAAGTGGAGATTAGAGGGCGAGGATAAAGCTTTATTTATCTTAGAAAATGAAAATAAAAGCTCTACTGCTAAAGAATTACAACTTATTGCAGATAATAAAGGCGAAAGTAAAGTTAAAATCGTAGGCTTAGAAAATAATGGTAAGGTAAAAATCTTTGCTAAAAATACTAATGATGAATTAGTGAGTGAAAAAATCAAAGAATTAGAGGTTAAAAATTATAAAGCCACTATGATTTTACCAACTCACAAGCACCCAGTTACAAATGCTTTATTTGAAAATGGAACAATTGATTATGTGAGTGAGTTTGAAGTTAAACTTACTGGATTAATGCCAAATACTAAAGTAGAATGGATAGCTAAAGATACCAACAGTGGTAAGAAAATTAGAATTAGTAATAACAAAGAAACTACTTCAAATGAAAAAGGCGAAAGTAAAGTAGTATTTGAAGCAATCAAAGATTATAATGTTAAAAATTTAGAAATTACAGCTATTTATAATCAAAGTCTTGCAAATAAAATTGAAGTTAAAGATAATATCAAACTTTATCAATATTCTTTAGAAATGAATAGTCAAAAAGATAAGCTTGACGCTTATGAAAATGGCTTACCTACAAAAGATTTAGTTTTAGATAAAACTGAAGTTAAAGTTACGGGAGGAAAGCCAAATGAAAAAGTAGAATGGGATTTAACTGGCGATGGCACATTAAGCAATCAAGAATTAAGCTTTGATCAAAATGGAGAAGCTAAAGCCTTATTAACTTCAAAAACTCCATTTAAAACTCCTATCAAAATTGTTACTTCAGGTGTAGGAAAAAATTCAAATAAAACTATTGTGTATGATTTAAGAACCTTCACACCAGTAATAACATATCCAGTATTTAATTCTACTCTTTATGGCAAACACAATAATACAATAGATTATGATACAGATTATTCAATTTTAGTAAAAGGACTTTTACCTGATAGCATAATAGAACCTATTACAAATGGAGTAATTAAACCAAAAAGCGATAGTGTGCAAGTAAATAACAAAGGCGAAGCGACAATTGCTTATCACAAAATAAATGATTTTAAAATTAAAAAGATAAAACCACAATTTAAATATATTAAAAGTGGGGATACTAAAGAAACTTTTACTATGAATGATATTAATTTATATCAATACAAATTAAGCATTTCAAGTGATAAAACTGAACTTGTAGGCGATGAAACATTCAAAGTAACAGTCAAAGGCGGAAAACCAAACGCAAGTGTAGAATGGACTTTAAGTGGAGATGGAGAAATTACCTCAAAAGATAGCAAATTTAATGCTAAAGGCGAGGCTTATTTAAATGGTCAAGGAAAATCACCCTTTAATAAC
>NZ_JAKMPU010000011.1:0-49963 GCF_025771175.1 Campylobacter sp. RKI_CA19_01128 | reverse complement strand
ATTTATGAGTTTTTTAAAGTCTAGTGGTGGAGAGGTTTTAGAAGGTGGTAATACAACATTAAACCCATTAGCCAAAGCACATATTGAAACTATGGCAAAAGAAAGTTTTGATGGTTCTTTAGCCTCTTTAAATGATATTATGACAGGTAAAGTCGATTTTGCACAAATTTTAAAAGCACACGCTCAAGATGGCTGGCTTGATTCTAAAATTTATGCCAAAGAAAATAATATTGCTTGGCAAAATTCAAGCATAGGTTATGGCGGAGCTTGGTTTGATAATCAGTTTAATCAAGCTAAAGCTAGTGGCTGGTCTCCTAGCAATGAAAGTATAAATTCTTATGTAAATTCTGTAATGGATAAATTAAATAATATTTTAAATCAAACTAGGGTGTAAAAAATGGAGCGGGAAACGAGATTCGAACTCGCGACCCCAACCTTGGCAAGGTTGTGCTCTACCCCTGAGCTATTCCCGCATTTTGAAAGTAGAGTGTGATTTTATCAAAACTTTATTTTATTGTCAAGTTTTTAAAATTAAGGAATGTTTTTTGCTTGTAGTTATTAAATTTTAAAAAAGGAGTTCTCATGCAAGTAAATGATAAAAATAGTCCGCTAGCCCTAAATAATATGACAAAAATCAAAGAAAAAAACACATCTTCAGATGAATTTCAAGCTACACTTAATGCACTTAAAGACAAAGAGGAAAAAGAGTATAAAAAAGATAGCAACAATGCTTTTAGTAATACAGATTTAAATATAGGTTCGATTTCTAAAGATTATAGCGTATATGCTTGGGAGAAATTACGCCAAAGCAAATACCAAAAAAATGAAGAAAATATCTTAAATAATCTTTTTAAAACCTTAGATAAAGCAAGAAATTAATCATTCAAAATAGGGTAGTGTAATACCCTATTAAATTTTTAAAACTTTAACTTCTTGATCTTTTGCTAATTTTATGTCATCAATTTGCGTGATTAAAATATGCGTGTTTTCACATAAAGGTTTTAGCATACCTGAGCCAAATTTAGCTTCGCTTGGTTTAAAATATCCATCGACTAATTTTCCAAAAGCAAAATCATTTCTTTGGCCTTTGAAATTTAAATCTTTAGTCAACCTTGCTTTATCAAATTCCAAAAGTTCTTTACCATAAAGTAAATTGAGTATATTTTTTGCAAAAATATGTGTTGAAACTAAAGAGGCCAAAGGATTTCCTGGTAGGGCTAGAAAAAGCATATCGCTTTTGCTAAAAAGTTTTACATGCTTGCAAAGTTTAGCATTGACTTTTTCAAAAATAGGGCTAAAATCACACTCAAGCAAAGCTTGTTTGATAAAATCAGCCTCACCCACGCTAGCCCCACCACTGCTTATAAGCATATCAAATTCTTTATTTTTTAAAAGCTTTTTATATGCATTTAAATCATCTTTTATAAGTCCTAAATACTCAACATCAGCATAATCTTGCAAAATAGCATAAATTCCAAAAGCATTTGCATTATATATGCTGTATTCATCAGCATTTTCCCAAGGTTCTACAAGCTCATCTCCACTTGAAAAAATTCCAACACGCAATTTTTTAATGACTTTTAGCTCATAAATTCCTTGAGCAGCAAGCATAGCTATCATACCTGAGGTGATTTTTTGTCCCTTTTTAAACAAAAGCTCTCCAAGCTTTGCTTCCTCACCTTTAAAACGGATGGCATTGTTTTCTTTAGCGTTTTTAGCATTGAGCTTTTCATCTTCAAGCAAAGCTTCTTCAAACATTAAAATAGTATTTGCATTTTGAGGAATTTTAGCTCCTGTCATAATCTTATAGCATTCATTTTTTTCTATAATATAATCATTTTTATCGCCTGCTAAAATGCTTCCTTTTATTTCTAGCAATTCATTCTTATGTGTATAATTTAGCGCATAGCCATCTAAGGCAGAATTATCAAAAGCGGGTAGGTTTTTTTTCACAAAAACATCTTCATACAAAATACGCCCCAAAGCTTGCATCAAATTTACTCTTTGAAATTCATTTTTTGTTTTGATTTGTTCTTTTAAAAAATCTAAAGTTGTAAAAATATCTCTCATTCTTCAAGCCTTCTTATACTTGCGCCTAGTTTTTTAAATTTTTCTTCTAAATTTTCATACCCTCTATCAAGATGATAAATTCTATGAATTTTACTTGTGCCTTTAGCTGCTAAAGCCGCTAAAATCAAAGCAGAAGATGCACGCAAATCAGTAGCCATAACATCAGCTCCCAAAAGCTCTTTAGTGCCATTTATAGTAGCAATATGCCCGTTTAATCTTATATCAGCTCCCATTCTTAAAAGCTCACTTACATGCATAAAACGATTTTCAAATAATCTCTCATCAATAATACTTGTGCCATTTGCTTTTAGAGCTAAAGCCATAAATTGTGCTTGCATATCCGTTGGAAAGCCTGGGTATTCGCTAGTTAAAATTTCAACTGGTTTGATTTCTTTGGCAGGATTTATACTAATACTATCTTCATTAATATCAAAGCTAAAACCCATTTGCTCTAGCTTTGCCAAAACTGCGCTAAGATGGCTTGCGTTGACTTTTTTTAGAGTGATTTTTGAGTTAGTGATAGCTCCTGCACACAGATAAGTTCCTGCTTCAATACGATCAGGAATGATTTCAAAAGGTTTAAATTCTAAAAGCTCTCCACTTGTGCCATAAATTTCAAGCTCAGAAGATCCTATGCCTTGTATATCAAGCCCGGCTCTAGCTAAAACCTCACAAAGTTGCACCACTTCAGGCTCTTTAGCAACATTTAAAAGTCTAGTTTTACCATGAGCTAGAGCCGCTGCCATGATGATATTTTCACTACCTGTAACAGTGATTTTATCAAACATCACATCAGCACCCTTAAGCTCTCCACTAGCTACTACATAGCCTTGTTTAATCTCAATATTAGCTCCCATTTTTTCTAAAGCTAAAAGGTGCAAATCAATAGGACGTTGGCCTATAGCACAACCTCCTGGTAAAGAAACTTCACAATTTCCAAATCTAGCTAGTAAAGGCCCTAAAGTAAGTATGGAAGCACGCATTTTACGCACGATGTCGTATTTTGCTATGGTTTTATTTAGATGTTTTGTATTTATTTTCGCAAAATTGTCTTTAAAAGTATAATTTGCTCCTAAGTTTTCAAGCAAAGAAAGTAGGGTACAAATATCTGCTACATTTGGTAAATTTGAAATTTGAACTTCATTTTTAGCTAAAATACTTGAAGCTATCAAAGGAAGCGCAGCGTTTTTTGCACCGCTTATTATCACTTCTCCATTTAATTTTTCAACACCATCAATCTCTAAATAAGTCATTAATTTTCCTTAAAATATATACATAATGATATAATAATATTTTACTACAAATATTATATAAATTAATAAGATTAAAGGTGTTTTTTGGGAGTTTTTCTAGTCATACTTGGTGGGATATTTTGGGCTATAAGTGGGGTTTTGGCTGAGTATTTGTTTAAAAATCATTATTCTGCTGAATGGGTGAGTTTTTATCGTTTGCTTTTTACCGGCATTATTTTAATAATTTTGGGTGCAAAAAATTTCAAATTAAAACTACTAAAGCAAAAACAAGAACTTAGCTCTCTTTTGATTTTTTCTATCTTTGGTTTATTGATAACTCAATATGGTTATTTTAAGGCTATTTATTATACCGATGCAGGAACCGCCACGATGATACAATACAACGCACCATTAATCATAATGCTTTTTATGTGTTTTAAAAATAAAATTTTACCTAAAAAAATAGAACTAATCGCTTTATTTTTAATACTTTTTGCCTTATTTTTACTTATAACAAATGGAGATATTAACAACTTAAAACTTGATATAAGAGGTGTTATTTGGGCTTTTTTTGGAGCTCTTGGAGTAGCATTTTATTCTTTGAGTGCTAGGCTTATCATAGCAAAATATGGCTTATTTTTAATCATGGGTTTAGCTAGTTTATTTGCTTCTTTTTTGCTTTTTGTATTATTACAAGGAAATATCCCAAAACATGATTTTTCTTTAAATTCCTTTTTGGCTATGAGCGCGATTGTATTTATAGGCACAATAGGGGCTTTTTGTTTATATTTAAAAGGAGTTGAATTAATAGGGGCTTTTAAAGCTAGTATGATAGCTTGTATAGAACCTGTGGCTGCTGCTTTTATGAGTTTTTTATTTCTAGGAACTATTTATAGTGTGATTGATCTTTTTGCTTTTGCTTTGATCATTCTTAGTGTGTTTTTAAATGCTAAAAAACATTAAAATCATTGTATACTTTGCATAGCTTGAGAAAGTATTTGCATGATTTGGCCATATATACTTTGCATTTGTGCATTTAAACTTTGAATTTGAGAATTAATCATTTGAGCTTTTTGCGGATCTTGACTTGATTGTAATTTTGCATTTAATTCTGCAATTTTAGCTTGTATCTTAGCTAACTCGCTATAAAGCTTGCTTAATTGATCTTCAGATTCACTGTTATTTTGATTATCTTTAACACTTTTTTCAAGCTCTTTCACACCTTGTGTAAACTTAAATTCTATAAAATTCTTATTCTCTTTACTTTCTTTTTCTTCTTTTTGAGTGTTTAAAATATAAGGATTAATTTTACTAGCATAATCATTTATTTGCATGATATATCCTTTCTTTAAGGATATATCGGATTTTTTTATAAAAATTTAAGTTCTATCGTGAAGTTTTTTTGCTACTTCTGCAGCCAATTTTAACTTTTCATTGTCAAAGTGTGTGTAAATTCTTGAAGTATTTAAACTTGCATGGCCTAGTGCTTCTTGGACTAAAACTAAATCTTTTTGTTTTTTATAAAGTAGGGTAGCAAAAGTGTGTCTTAGCATATGTGCTCCGTTTTTTTGCTTGCGAATTCCTGCTTTAAATAAAATTTGTTCTACTATACGCGAAACATAAGCTTGGGTTAAGGCTTTACCATTGCGATTGACAAATAAAAGTCCATCACAAGAAAGATAATTTACCTTTACATCTTTTAAAAGATGTTCTATAAGCTCTTTTTTAATCATCACAACGCGGTATTTATTGCCTTTAGCTCTAATACGTATGATATAAAGATCATTTTCTTCGCTAATGTCTTTTAATTTTATATTAATAGCCTCGCTAACCCTAATTCCTGTAAAAATGATGATTTTAATAATCAAACGATTGCGTATAGTGTTGCTTTTAAAATCTGTATTATCAATAGCATCTAAAAATTTACTCACTTCATCTTCGTTCATATATTCAGGCAGTTTAACTCCTTTAGAACCACTTATACCTGCCCAATTTTTAAGATTAATATCAAAAATATGCGCTTTTTGATCTTCTTCATTTTGTTTATCTAAAAATGCAAAAAAATTAATCACAGCTATGCGATAATTTTTCTTACTCGCATCAGATAAAGAAGCGCTAATACTTGCTAAAATTTCCACTAAAAGCTCTTCATCGATTTGTTTTAGCGAATAAAGCTTATAAAATAACAAATACTCATAAAGTTTTTTCAAAGGATTAAAATACGTATTTACACCGCTAAGTCCTGCATTTCTTGCTTTTTTTACATAAGCATCAAGTTCTTGTATATTTTTAACACCCTTGCTTAAGGCTAAATTTACTACAGCCAAAGCTTGAGGGTCTTTTAATTCCTTATTTGATAAAGAATTAAGCTTAAATTTCACATATCTACAAAGCCAAAATAAAAAGGACTTTTCAAAATTTTCTTCACAATCTAGAGGATATTTCATCACTCATTCTCCAAGGCTTTCAAAGTAGCCATTTTTGCATGAATATATGCGCTATCAAATAGCTTTTTAGAGCTTTCTTTTACAATTAAACCAAGTTCAGTACAACCCAAAATTACTCCTTGAACCTCCGGAAATTGAGCAATCAAATCATCTAGATATTTTTTTGAGTCTTTATTTATAATACCTTTGCAAAGCTCATTAAAAATAATATCATTAAGCTTTAAAATATCATCATTTTTGGGAATAAAAACTTCGATCTTTGAGTTAATTAAAAGTTGTTTATAAAAATCTTCTTGCATAGTGTATTTTGTCCCTAACAATAATACTTTATTTATATTTTGCTCTTGAAGCTCTAAAAGCATAGCTTTAGCTATATGTAAGATAGGAATTTGAATATTTTTTTGTATATGTTCATAACATTTATGCATAGTATTAGTACAAATTAATATAAAATCAACTCCGCATTTTTGCAAAAGTAGGGCATGTTGGGTTAAAATTTCACTTGCTTTTTGCCAATCATTCTTGCGTTGACATTCTTCTATTTCTTCAAAATCAACGCTAGTTAAAACTATCTTAGCGCTGTGTAATTTTCCCAATTTTTCATTTGTTAATTTATTGATTATTTCATAATAGCTAAGTGTGCTTTCATAACTCATTCCACCTATTAAACCTATGGTTTTCAAACTTTTTTCCTTTAAAAATTAATATAAAAATTATAAAAAAATCTTACTTAAAAAATATCAAGCTATAATTATAAAAACAAAATAGGGTGATAATATGTTTTTTAAGAAAAAAACCACGCAAAAGCAAGCAAACCAAAGCAATACCTCAAAACAAAATAATACTTCAAATGACTTTGCACAAGAAAAAAGACTTTATGAATTTAGAGAAAATATGAAAAAACTTAGCAAAGATGAAAATAGTGCCAAACTTTTAGCAAGACAACTTTCAAGATTAATCCAAAAATCCAAATAAAACCAAAAATTCCATACAAGCTAAACTTTTATATTTATTTTCCTTTTTACTCATCATTTTAGCTTTTTTAGTCTATAAAAATATTTTAACTTAAACTTAATATATATGTAAAATTATATGATAAATAGTAAAATCTTGAAATTATATATATTTTGTATTGAAAACTATAATTTTCAAACTTTTATATTTATCTACACTTTCATAAGTAAAATATATTTTAAAATACCTATAATATAGTATTTTAAAGCATTTTAATTTTTGAGTGAAAATAACTTATCCATAAAAAAATAAGTATAATTTTTTGAAAAATATTATAAGTTATTTTATGTAGCTATGAAAGACTAAAGATGTATATTTTTTATTTCAACTAAATTTTAGTTTGTATTTTTACTTAAATAAAATTGAAGTTTAAAAATGTAGATTAGTTATTTTCTTGACTTTTAGGATAATCAAAAAACACAACTTCCCCGCTGTGTTCTTTTATATCTTTAAATTCTTTTATATCAAATTGCATACATAAAATAGCAGAAGTTGGAAAGTTTTCTAAATCTATATGAGCTAAATATTCACAAAGTTCTTGCAATAAAGGATTATGCATAATTAGCACTACCCTACTCTCTTTTAATTCTTTTATAAAATTTAATACATCTTCTAAATTACCATCATAAAAGTTTTTTTCTATCTTGATATCTTTTTCTTTTAAAGAAAAGCTTTTGCAGAGTTTTTGCGCTGTTTTTATACAACGCCTAGCAGGACTTGAAACGATACTTTGGGCTTTAAATTCTAAATCTTTAATCCTATAAATCATAGTTTTTAGATCATCTTTTCCACTAGAACTAAGCTCTCGTTGTAAATCTTGTTCGTAGTTTTCTTTTTGAGCCTTAGCATGACGGATAAAATAGATATATTTCATTTTATAACCTTAAATTTACCCAAAACATATCCGCATATAAAGCCAAAAATATGTGCATACCAAGCTATATTTACACCCATAAAAATAGGTACAAAACTCATTAATAATATAGCTATGATAAGTCCTTTAGTGGCGGTTTTATCCAAATATGCATAATATCCCATTAAAACACATATGGCACCACTTGCGCCCACTACGTTTACAAAACTACCATCAAAGCTTAAATACACATAAAAAACACTAAGCAAAGAGCAAAGAATTCCACCAATTAAGTAAAGCAAAGCAAATTTAAAGCTTTTTAAGTATTTTTCCAGCATAGAGCCAAATTGAAAAAGCACTATCATATTTAAAATCAAATGAGGCCAATTTCCATGCATAAACATTGAGCTTAGAATTTGCCAGTAAAATCCTTGAAAGAAAAATAAATTTAAACCCAAAATAGCATCTAAATTTAAGGATCCAAAATAAAGATAATTCACAAAGACAAATATCACAATATTTAAAGCAATTAGAAAAGAAGCTATCATTACCCTACTTTGTATTTTTAATAATTATAACAAAAAGCTATTTAAATTCTAGCTTACACATAAAATTCACACTAATAAGATACAATATCGTCAAAAAATAAAATAAGGTTAAAAATGAAAAAACTAGCTTTTGCTTTTTTGATCACTCTAAATACCCTTAATGCAGGTATAGTTATAGCACCTGATTCTTTACCGGTAAATATCAAACAATTTATCAAAGATTATTTTAATGCAGAAATAGGCCTAGTAGAACAAGATGGTTATTCTTATGAGATTTATTTAAGTGATGGAAGTGAGATTGAGTTTTCGCTTAATGGAGAATTTAAAGAGGCTGAAAATTTCAGCTCGTTAAATTATGCGATTTTACCTTTAACAATACAAAATACCATCAAAAATATCTACCCTAATACAGCAATCATAGAAATAGAAAGAAAAATTTCTTATTATAAAATCAAACTAAACAATCAAATGAAGCTTTACATAGACGATAATGGAACAATTTTAAGACAAAAATTTGATGATTAAATGCTTATTTGATTTTACTCAAATAAGCAAGTTTTGAATTTTTCTTCCAAAAAGGTTTTAATTCATCAAAATTTATAAAAACTTCAACTGCTCCTGTTGAATATGGAGCTATCTCATAAGGTTCCCATATAAAATTTAATCCATCTTTTCTTACTTCAAAAATTTCACTCATTTTAAGTTCTTTAATATCAAATAATTCATTTTCACTGTATAAACTTAAAATCTTTTGCTTAATCATATTCTGAAAATCTTCACTTTCTATTTTTAACTCATTTTTTATATTTATAAGTTTCATATCATCAATACTATAAGTTTTTCTTAAAAAATTAGTCATACCATGAGCACCACCTTTATATTCATAAATATTTTTTCCTAAAGAGATAATATGCTCATCTTGGTAAAACATATAAGCTTGAGAAAAAAACTCATTATTAGAAATGTTTTCTTTACTCCATTTTTCAAAGCTTTCTTTTGCTTTTTGTTTTAATGAATTTTTATCTAAATTCTCATTAAAGTCATCAATAATTTTATTTAATTTTTCATTTTTACTTGTTGATTTTAAAATATCTTCACTAAAGTCAAATTCTATAGTTTTATTGGCATCTAGTTGTTTTTGTTCTTTAAGTGATAGCTGATTAATCATCGTATTTGTCTTGCTGGCTAAAAAACTAAATTCTTTTTTTACTTCATCTATTTTGCATAAAGCATCAAATTTATTTTTATGCATATCTTTTAAAACGCAAGTTCCAAAATCTGCTATATCTATATAATATTCATCATTCTTAGCACTACCCCAAAAACTGTATTGTTTTTGTTTTGTTTGGACAAAACCATAACTAGTGTTACTTTTAATGGAACTATATAAGTAAATATCAAATTCCTTTCCTTCTAAAATATTTAATGTAAATGTATTTTCATTATATGCATATAAACTCGCACATAAACCTAAATTTAATATTATTTTTTTAATCATTCAATCCCCTTCTTGTGTTCTTATAATTAAACTTTTTGGTAGTTTAAAATACTCAATCCATTCTTGTTCTTTTTGTCTCATTTGTCCTTGATCTACCTCATGATCATAACCTTGCAAATGAAGCATAGCATGTATAAAAAGCAATGCCATCTCTTCTTCATTGCTGTGTTTATATTCCATTGCTTTTTTACTTACTTCATCTAAATTTATCACAATACTACCAAGCAAATTTTCACAATTTTGCACTAAAGGAAAAGACAAAACATCTGTAGTTTTATCTACTCCTCTTTGGTTAAGATTAATTTCATGCATAGTTTTTTCATCTACCAAAACAAGTTCTATATTTTGATCACTCATTTTTTGAGCAATTTTTTCAAGAAAAGAAATATCCATTTCTTCTTCGCAAAAAATCATTATTATCCTTTTGATTTTATAATTTCAAATTATATCAAAATTAAGGAAAAGTATGAAAAAAGCTCTTTGT
Source organism: Campylobacter sp. RKI_CA19_01128 (assembly GCF_025771175.1). Classification (NCBI taxonomy): domain Bacteria; kingdom Pseudomonadati; phylum Campylobacterota; class Epsilonproteobacteria; order Campylobacterales; family Campylobacteraceae; genus Campylobacter; species Campylobacter sp. RKI_CA19_01128. The sequence continues at coordinate 39,817 of NZ_JAKMPU010000011.1, read as the reverse complement.
ATTATAAGTGGTGGTATGGATAGTGCTTTATGTGCATATTTAGCCAAAAAAGAAGGATATGAAATCATTGCTTTACATTTTGATTACAATCAACGCACCATGCTTAAAGAAAGAGAATGTTTTAATAAAATTTGTGAAAAACTTAACATAAAAACAAAATATATTTTAGATGTTTCATTTATAGCAAATATTGGTGGTAATTCTTTAACGGATTTAAATTTAGAAATTCCTAAAGAAAAGCTACACGAAAAAGAAGTTCCAAATACTTATGTTCCTTTTAGAAATGGCATTTTTTTATCTATTGCAGGAGCCATAGCTGAAAAAGAAAAATGCGAAAGTATTTTCATAGGAGTAGTGCAAGAAGATAGCAGTGGTTATCCTGATTGTAGTGCAAATTTCATACAAAAAGCAAGTGAGTTTATCAATGAAGGCACAACAAAAACTTGTAATGTTACAATTAAAACCCCATTAGTTCATCTAAGCAAAGGACAAATAGTTGAATTTGCCTTAAAAGAAAAGGTAGCCTTAGAATACACTTGGTCTTGCTATGAAAGAGAAGATAAAGCTTGTGGTAAATGTGATAGTTGTTTATTAAGATTAAAAGGTTTTAAAGAAGCCCATATGAAAGATTTTATAGAATACATTTAAAAATTTACTTTCATTTTATTTTTGTTTGTATAATAGATTTTACAAATTAAAAAAGGAGAATTAATGAAAAAAATACTACTTGGTTCATTTTTAGCTGCTTCAATTTTAGCAAGCAATGCTTTAAGTAAAGAATTTATTCTAGATAAAGCTCATACAAATGTAGCTTTTAAAATCAAGCATTTACAAATTAGCAATGTAAATGGAAATTTTAAAGACTATGATGCAGTGGTTGATTTTGATAGTACTAAATTTGAATTTAATAAACTTCAAGCAAATGTAAAAGTTGCTTCTATAAATACTGAAAATAAAGCAAGAGATGCCCATTTACAACAAGATGATTTTTTCAAAGCAAAAACTCACCCAAACATCACTTTTACTATGAGCAAATATGAAAAAATTTCTAATGAAAAAGGTAAGATGTATGGCTCTTTAAATATTGCTGGTGTAAGTAAAGATATTGTTTTAGATACTGAAATTGGTGGGGTTATTAAAACAGATAGCGGTAAAGAAAAAGCAGGATTTACTTTACAAGGACAAATTAAAAGAAGTGATTTTAAATTTGCTCCAGATACCTCTAGTTTGACACTTAGTGATGAAGTGCAAATAAATATAGAAGCAGAAATTAACGAAAAATAATTTAAAAAGCATTTTACAATAAAGTAAAATGCTTTTAATTTATTTAGCTAACCAACCTTCTTTTTCCCATACTTTTTGCGCTTCTTTGCTTTGTGTAAATTCTATAAATTCAGCTACTTTTGGATTTTTTAAACCTTTTTGTGTTGGTACTATTTCAGCAGCTCTATAAATAATTGAGTTTTTATCTGCTTTTATAAATTTATTTTCTTTCTCACCAACTGCTTTAATCCAATGTGTCCAAATGATTAAAGCATCGATATTTGGATTATTTTTCCACTCATCAACTGCTGCTTTTGAATTCTTAGCATACACTTTGATGTTTTTTCTAAGTTTTTCTAGGTTTTCGATTTTTCCTGTTTTTAAAGCCATATCTTCATACAAGCCAACCTGCCCTGCTCCATCAACTACCATAACATTAACACCATCTTTTAAAAGGTCTTCAAATTTTTTAATTTTTTTAGGGTTATTAGCTCTTACTATCATACCTGAACCTCTAGCATTTAAAACTTGAACATCTTGTATTTTGATTTGTTTTGACATAGCTTTAACAAATCCATCCATCATAGATGTGTTACCAGAATAAATGATATCAGCATCCATTTTGGCTTGTTTGATCCATTTAGGTGTTGGCCCTGCATTAACGATAACTTTTTCTCCGCTTTTTGCTTCAAATTGTTTAGCAAGTTCTTTTAAAACAGGAGCTGGACCGCCTGGGCCATAAACTAAAATTTCAGCATTCAATGCAGCTGCAGCAAATAAACTTAAAAATAAAAATTTTTTCATATTTTTTCCTTTAAATTAATAAAATAAAATTAGAAATATAGCTTTTTAAAGTATATATTTTTTTAATCAAATAAATTAATATTTTTTTCATAGACAAAAAAACATTCCAAAAAGTCTTCTATGTTTTCTTTTATCAAGCAATATCTAAAGTCAAGAAAATTTTTTAATTCTTTTAAATTTGTATAAGAAAAATCACAAAATAAAGAATTTTTTAATGCAGTTTTAAAACCCTTAGTGTCTTGAAGTTTTTGTGCTATAAAGTCAAAATCCTCATCATTTTCCACGAGTAAAATCACCCTAGAGCTACCTCCAAAAGCACAAATTTCATTTTTTGAGTTTAAAAAATAGGCTTTAAAAAGTTCTAATTTTTTATCATTAAAACTAAAGGGTAATTTTTGACTTTCTATAAATTCAATAAAACTAGCAAAAATATCTGCATAAAAAAATGCAAATTTTAAATCCTTAAAATACAAATTTTTACAAAGCAAACTCGTTTGAAATAAAGATTTTGAACCTAAAATTTCATATTTACAAGCTTTTAAGGTATGAAAATTTGATTTTAATTTTAAAATAAATTTTTCATCATCAGAGCAAAAGAAAGTTTTTTCTTTAGAATTTTTTAAAAGATCAAAATCTAATAAAATATTTGAATTTAAGGCTTTAAAATTAAAGGCTTTTGCAAATTTTAATTCTACATGATTGCAATATATAAATTCATAAGATTTTTCTTCACATAAAAATCTAAAAAGCCTAAAAATAGCTTCTTCAAGATCATCAACTTGAAGATAAAACACATCTTTATCTTCAAGATTTAATTTCTCCTCGCTTACTATAACATAAGCTCCAAGTTTTATAGCAAAACTAGCTTGTTCATTATTCTTAGCAAAAAATACACTTGCTTGTTTGACTTTGTTTAAATCTATACTAAAATCATAAACACTAGAAGTTGCTCCATGGTTTAAAACTTGGGCATTAACAAGCTCAATAAAATTAGAAATATTCATCTAGCCTATTAAAGCTCCATTTTCGATAAAGCTTTGTGGGCTAATTAAAACTAATTTACCATTTTTTTCTGCACTTAAAATCATACCTTGGCTTTCATGGCCAAAAATTTTAGCTTTTTTTAGATTGGTAATGACACAAACTTGCTTACCTATTAACTCACTAGCTTTATAAAATTTAGCAATACCCGAAAGCACTTGTCTTAGTTCGCCATTTTCAAGTTCAAGTTGAAATTTTAAAAGCTTTTCACTGCCTTCTATATTTTGACAATCTTTTACTAGTGCTACTTTAATTTCAATTTTTTTAAAATCATCAATTTTAATTTGAGCTAAACTTGGCTTCTCTTCTACTTTTTCTTCTTTTTTGTTTTCTTGTGTTAATTCAACTTTTGGAAATAAAGCTTCACATGCACTTGATTTTAAATCGCATAATTGATTATTTAAAATTAGTTTTTGATAGTTTTCGTTTGAAATTTCAAAATTTAAAGCTTTGGCGATTTTTAAAGCTGTTTTTGGCATAGCAGCCGAAAGTAAAATAGTAACTTTTGTTAAAATATTAGCACATAAAGCTACTAAGGCATTAGCTTTTTGCATTTGATCATTTTTAATTAAATTCCAAGGCTCATACTTACTAATACTTAAATTTGCTAAAGATAAAGCCTTAAAAAGCTCTTCTAAATAGCGATTTGGCTGGATATTTTCTAAAGCATTGATTGCATTATCTAAATACTCTTTACATTCACTTAATTCTTGATTAAAATACAAATTCACATCTTTACAATCAATAATATTTTGAGAATACTTAGCGCTCATGCCGATAATTCTATTTAATAAATTTCCAAGCTCATTGCTTAATTCTGCATTGATTCTAGTGATTAATGCTTTTTGTGAAAAATCCCCATCATTGCCAAAAGGAACTTCTCTGAGTAAAAAATATCTAAAAGCTTCTAAACCAAAAGTATCTGCTACTTCTTTAGGTGCTACTACATTACCTTTAGATTTGCTCATTTTTTCACCATCTTTAGTCCACCAGCCATGTGCTGCTACAAATTTAGGCAAAGGGAGTTCTAAACTCATCAAAAACGCAGGCCAATACACCGCATGAAAACGCAAGATATCTTTACCTACAAAATGAATATGAGCAGGCCATAGATCCATATTTTTATCATCAAGTCCATAACCCAAAGCACTCACATAATTCATCAAAGCATCAAGCCAAACATATACCACATGTTTTTCATCATTTAGTTCTTTTGGAAGCTTTATACCCCATTCAAAACTCGTTCTTGTAATAGAAAGATCTTTTAAACCACCTTCTACAAAGTGGATTAATTCATTGGCCTTATTTTTAGGTAAAATCGGCTCTTTTTCTTTATACCATTTAAGAATTTGATCTTGATATTTAGAAAGCTTGAAAAAATAACTTTCTTCTTTTAAAAGCTGTGTTTTTTTACCACAATCTGGACAATGACACTCATTTACAAGCTGAGTTTGGGTAAAATAACTCTCACAAGAAACACAATAAAAGCCTTCATAAGTTCCTTTATAAATATCACCTTTATCAAACATTTTTTTAAATGCTTTTTGTACACTTAATTTGTGATTTTCATCTGTAGTTCTGATGAAATAATCATAAGAAATCTCAAACTCATCCCAAAGTTTTTTAAATTTAGCACTAATTTCATCTGCATATTCTTTAGGGGTAAAATTTCTAGCACTAGCAGCTTGCTCTATCTTTTGACCATGTTCATCTGTACCTGTTAAAAAGAATGTTTTTTCTCCTTGCAAGCGATAAAATCTAGCCAAAGTATCTGCTATAATCGTAGTGTAAGCATGACCAATATGAGCCACATCATTTACATAATATATCGGAGTAGTAATATAACGCATTTTCAACCTTTAATTAAAAATCAAATCCACCTTCTTTACCTTTAGACATACTCTTATAAACTGCATCAATATACTCTTTTCTTAAAGAGCACTCAAAAATCATAGAGCAAGGTAAACAAGATTTTAAGTTTTTATCGTTTTGACAAGCTTGAAGTTCGTTTTTTTTAACTTCCAAAGCTAGTTCAAATTCATCTTTAACTTCAGCCATTAAAGCCCTTTATAAGCTTGTTTTAGTTTTTCAATTTCATATTTTGAGCCCAAAAAGCATGGTGTGCTTGCATGGATTTTTTCAAATTCTAAATCAAGTAAAGAATTATTTTCTCCATTAGTAGAAAGCCCTCCTGCTTTTTCAAAAATAAAAGCAAAAGGAAATACCTCAAAATATGCTCTTAATTTTCCATTTGGTGCATCGCTTGTTGCAGGATATGAAAATAATCCTCCACCTTTGAGTAAAATTTGGTGTAAATCACTCACCATAGCACCTGAATATCTTAAGCGATATCCTTCATCAAATAAAGCTTTTATAAAAGCTCTATGAGTATTTGACCAATTTTTTTGTGTCCCACCACTTGCATTTAATTTGCCTTTTTCATTTAATTTTAAATCCTTAACAAAAATAAATTCATCATTTTCATTTAACCTATAAAGCTTAGGAGTATCTATGCATACTATAAGCTCTAAACGCACACCATAAATAGCATAAACTGCTGCTTTTAGATTTTTTGCACTAGCCTTTTGCTCATAAATAGCAAAAATAGAACCTATAGCAAAATTCACATCTACCAAAGATGAGCCATCTAAAGGATCATAAGCAACAATGTATTTTTCATTTTCATTGATTAATAATTGCTCTTGCTTTTCCTCGCTAATTAAGCTTTTTATACCTTTACTTTGCTTTAAAATTCTAGTGATGATCTCATCGCTTTTTACATCAAGTTTTAATTGATTATCTCCAGTAGCATTTTGAGAAGTAGTATAATCAAAATCTTTTAAATATCTAAGTTCTTTTGAAATTTCAATCACTGCTTTTTGTATATCGTTAATTAATTCTTGCATATTTTACCCCTATACTTTTTTTGAATTTTTTAATATAAAATCACAAATACTTTCTAAATCATCCAAATAAAGCCAAGTTAAATTTTTATTTTCGATTTTTTCATAGCTTGCAATAGCCTTAGAATAAGCAAAATAGCTCTCATCTACTTCTTTGCAAAAAACACTAATTCTTGGCATATCTAAGGTTTTTAAGCCCTCTATAAATAAAAAATCAAATTCCCCTAGTTTGAAAATAGCTTCATCTAAAGTACTTGGAGAATGTGTAAATAAAGTTGTCCTTGTAGGGCTTAAAACCATTACATCAGCACCACTTTGAAAAAATTTAAAACTATCTTTTTTTGCTATATCAAAACTTGCTTTATCTTTTGGATCATGTTTTATAATACATACTTTATAATTTTGCTCCATAAAATATTTAGCAACTTGAGTTATTAAAGTTGTTTTACCTGAATTGGAAGGCCCACTAAAAGCCATTGCTAATCTTTTCATAACTTCCTTAAATCAAAGAAAATAAACAAAATTATATCTTTTTAAAAGTTAAAAGCTTATAATTATAAAAAAATTAGGAATAAAAAATGAAAAAAATTTATATGATTATTTTTTTAACACTTATTTTTACTGCATGCTCAAATAAAACCCAAAAACAAAGTGAAATCGATTTAAAAAGTCAAACTCTTATGTATGCACAAAAAATCAATTTTAATTATAAAGATAATAGAGTAATAGCTTTGTTAAGTTATCTAAATCCTGTATTAGATGAAAAAAGCCAAAAAGAAGTTTTTGTGCTTAGTTTTTTACCAAATATCAATATCAAACAAGAACAAATTTCAATACTCATAGATGGAGAAAAAACTAACTTAAAAGCCTTAGATCAAAATGATGAGTTGTTTAAATATATCATCAAAAGTGATTATGCAAGTTATTACAAAATCACCCTTGATGAGTTGGTACAAAAACCTATTTTAAAACTTGATTTGTGTTTTGAGAATCAGTGTTTTGAGTTAAAGTTTCAAAAAATTTCGAAATCGGTGTATTATCGTTCAGAAGATGCAAATACACAATATAATTAGCTAAAACCTTTTTAGCATACACCCTACTTTCTGCATAAGGAACAAGCTCCATAGATAAAAATGGCTCGTACTTTCCTGCTCTAAACATATCTTCTCTTTTGAGCATTCTAGTAGTAAATCCTATACCTCCATTATAAGCATAAGCCACAAATACCGGAGAATTAAGCTTAGATTCTAAATAATCTAAATGATGATTTGCAAAAGTATAGGCTGTTTTTGGATCAAAAAGCATATCTTGGTCAAAATTTGGAATTTGCAATTCTTTATTGCCTATATGATTAGCTAAAAATGGAATAAATTGCATAATACCTAAAGCATAAGAGGTTGAAATAGCTGTTGGGATAAAACGGCTTTCTTGTCTAGCTAAAGCTAAAATCATAGCCTTTCTTTGTGTAGAATAATCTTTTAAATACTCAAAATAAGGCATAATAAAATAATGTTTTTTAAAACCCTCGGCTCTTTCTTTAATATAAGCATAAATAGCGATATTTTCTTTAGTATAAAAATCTTTTGCAAGCTTTTCTAGCTCATTAGGAGCACCTTTTGCAATTTCTTTTGCAAGTTTTTGCCAAGCAAAAGGATCTTTCATATCAAAGTCATTTTTTTGTTTTTTTGGACTTAATTCTTCTATTTTAGGCAAAGGCAAGCCTTTTAACTCTCTTGCATAAAGACTATAAATATTTAAAGAATCACTTTGAGCAAGCTCATCAAGATACTTTTTATCTTGAGTGATTAAATAAATCCAAAAATTTGCATTATCTACTAAAGGCTTGCTTTTAAAAGTATCTTTTGCTACTTGGAAAAATTCCAGTGCTTTTTTATCGTCATTTTCTAAAATAGCATTCACTCCCAGATAAAAAGCATTATCTTGAAAAGTTAAATTTGCATCTACATTAACCAAAGATTTTCTTATCAATGGACTTTTTTTCTTAATGATAATTTCTTTTACAAAATTTGTAAATTCTTTTTCTTTTGCTAACTCATCAACAAAATCTTTTTCTAAGAAAAAATCCTTTTTATCTTTTAAAAAGCCATAAATTTTATAAAAATTTGCACTATCATAATTTAAAACCGCATAACTTAGAGGATCTTTAGCATTAAAAGCTTCTAAAAGCTTTACTAAATTTGGATTATCTTGCGGGATAATTTTTTTCATCTCATTACGCGTTGAAGTATTAAGATCTTGTATAAAAGTTAAACTGTTTAATCTTATAAGCTGACAAGTAGCATTAGCATCTAAGATATTTTGCGCATTAAATTTATAACAAGCTTCATATTCTTTATTATATCCCAAAGGTGGAATAATCGTTTCAATAGCATTTTTAATACGCCCTGCATAACGATAAATATGTTCTTTTAAACCTTCAACTTCTTCTTTTTTAAATTCATTTTTTTCTAATAAACGATATAAATAATAATCCTTAGCCAAAGAATTTGGTTTTTGCTCTAATTCTTTGTAAGAATACATCGCACTATTTGCAAAAACTACTCCAGCTAAAAGCAATACTACACTTTTTTTCAACACTTATAAACTTCCTAAAATTAAATTTGATAAAAATATTTGTATAAATTTAAGCCCTAAAATAATAATCAAAGGTGCTAAATCAATACTTCCTATAGTAGTAGGAATAAATCTTCTTACAAAAGCATAAGCAGGATTAGTTAAACGATATAAAATTTGTACTATAGGATTATACGGATCAGGCCTTACCCAAGAAATTAAAGCAGCAATAATTATAATCCATACATAAATTTCAATCACTAAAGAAAAAATTTGCACCAAAGACACAATCAAACTTGTTCCAACTCCCATTTTACTCCTTTATAATTTCTTTAACAAAAGGCTTGATTAAAGTATAAATTTCACTCATTTCAGGTCCGTGAGTAACCCCTGTTAATACTAAACGCAAAGGCATAAAGAAATTTTTACCTTTTAAATTTGTTTTTTCCATTAAAATCTTTTTGAACTCATCATATTCTTGAGGTAAATCCAAATCTTTTAAAATCTCTTTAATCAACTTACACTCATTTTCAAATTCATTATAATTTTTGACTGCAAAAATAGCTTGTATTTTTTCTTTTATCTCATTTAGTGTGCTAGCTTCTTGAGTATAAAATTTTGCAAGCTCTGCTGCATCTTTGCCTAAATTTAACAAAGAATTTAATTTATCATTATCAAGCATTTTTATATGCTCACGGTTGATTTGCATCAAGCGCTTAGTGTCAAATCTAGCAGGAGATTTTGAAACTTTTTTCAAATCAAACCATTCTATAGCTTCTTCTAAAGTAAAAATCTCTTTTGGAGTTTTATTGCCTAAAAGGATTAAATAATTTGCAATAGCACTTGCTAAATATCCATTATCAAGCATCCATTTTACACTAGAATGAGCCTCTCTTTTGCTCATTTTAACACCTTCTTCATTTAAAATGATAGGTAAATGTGCATAAGTCATGCTTTTATCATAACCCAAACTTGCTCTAATATGCTCTTGCTTAGGAGTATTTGAAACATGATCTTCTCCCCTTATAATGCAAGTAACACCTTCTAGCATATCATCAACCGCACAAGCAAAATTATAAGTTGGGGTTTTATCTGCTCTCATAATCACAAAACTATCAATATCTTCAGGATTAAAACTAATCTCACCTTTAATATAATCAGTAAATTTCATTTGAGATTGAGGTTTTTTAAGACGGATTACAAAAGGTTTCTCACAATTTAACACATCAATATCTGCTAATTTTTCACAAGTACCATCATATCTATATGCTTGATTTTTACTTTTAGCTAATTCTTTTTTATGAGCTAACTCATCCTCAGTACAAAAACAAGCAAAAGCTTTTTTTTCACTTACTAGCTTTAAAGCCATTTGACGATGAAATTTCAAATTCTCACTTTGTACATAATAATGCTGCCAAGTTATACCAAATTCTTTTAAAATAGCTTTTATTTCCTCTTCTTTTCCAGCAATATTTCTAGCATTATCCGTATCTTCAATACGCAAAATAAAATCTGTATTTTCTTGTCTTGCTTTAATATAATTAAACAAAGCTGCTCTTAAATTTCCAATATGCATATCTCCAGTAGGCGATGGTGCAAACCTATACATTATTTATCCTTTTAAAACTTTTTTATCATTATACAATTAAATACTTGCTATTTATTTTAAAAAAACAAAGTTCACACAAAATTCACTCAATATTTATATGATTTCACAAATAATTCAATTTAAAGGATAAAAAATGAAATTAAAAATAGCTTTAGTGGCATTAACTCTAGCAAGTTGTGTTTTTGCAAGAGATATGGTTGTAGGTGTAAATGCTTTACCGGCAAATTCTAAAAATTTTATACAAAAACATTTTACAGGCTCAAACATAGCTTTAGTTAAACAAGATATTGATAGTTTTGATGTTTATTTAGACAATGGAACTGAACTTGAGTTTTTTATCAATGGAGATTGGAAAGAAATTGATGCAAAATACAGACCGATTGATACTTCTTTTTTAAGTCCAAATGTTTTAACAACGATTAAAAAAATGCACCCAAATGCAAGTATAATTAAAGTTGAAAAAGAAATTCAAGGTTATAAATTTAAACTAAATAATATGATGGAAATTTATACTGATGTAAATGGAAATTTCTTAGGACAAAAATTTGATGATTAAAAATTAAGCTAAGCTTTTGCTTAGCTTTTATAAGAATTTAGAGCAAGCTCTTGTATATTATAATTAGCAACTCTCTCATAAGTAAAGCCTTTTTTCTCTAAAAAATCAAGTAAAATTTTCTCCATTTTTTCTAAAGCATTCAAGACTTCTTTTGAAAGTTCAAAACTCAATGGTTCTATGCGCTTTGGCACACAGGCTAAAATTTGAGTTTTAGGCAAATCTCCCATAAGCTCCATGTATTGTAAAGTTTGAAGCATTTCAACCTCATGTGCACTACCACTCCAATTAACTTTTTTGGGCATTGCATCATAAGGAAAGAAAAAAATATCTCCGATCTTAGCATCATCTGCTGCAATACAATCAATCACAACCATTTCATCATATTCAGCTATAATATAACTAAGTTGCAAAGCCAAAGTTCCACCATCTACAAAGCTCACTGAGTCTTTTTCGTGATAAAACTTATAATTTTTTTCTAAAAGTTTGCAAAGATGAACGCCTAAGCCCTCATCTGCAAACATAATATTACCAATACCTAAGATTAGAAGTTTCAATGATTTTCTCTTACAAATTTATAACCACTAAAGATAGCATCTAAAGCACCATCTTTGCCTTTAACTGAGTTAAACACAGCCATATAAATATGCACTGGAACAAAAATCAACACAATCCACATTAAAATTCTATGGTAGGTTCTAACATCAGCTAATCCACCTAACATTACTTCAATAGGTCTTAAGATGTTATATAAAAATCCACCCAAGCCTTCATGATATACATGCATATAAAGGATTAATCCTGTTAAAATAAGTCCAAACATAACAAGATAAAAGAAAAAATAAGTTACAAATTGCAAAGGATTATATACACCTTGTAAATGCGGGTGCTTTCCTAAGAAAATGTAAAATTTAATCTGCTCTATCCATAATTTTACATTAAAAATATCTTTTATGCTTTTTCTCTCACCATCACTTTTTGAATCAAAAAAGAACAAATATGTTTTAAAAATCACACAAGCTATTAAGATAAATCCAAAAATTTGGTGCACCATGCGGTATTTTGCCTGCATAAATAAAGTTGGTTCAGATGAAATAGATGGAGATTGAAATACATAAGAAATATAATATCCAGTCCCTACTAAAATCACGATCGCAACTGCTCTTAACCAATGTGTAAAACGAAGGCCAATACTGAATTCGTATTCAGCCTTTCTGTTTGATTTTAAGGAATGTTTAGAATCCATACTAAAGTCCTTTCCTTATAAATTTACATTAACTTTATACTCGCTAAGATTATTGCCTTTAGTATCCATTACATGCACAGCACATGCTATACAAGGATCATAAGAGTGAATAGCTCTTATTACTTCTAAAGGTTGTTTAACATCAGCTAGTTTCATACCGATAAGACATTGCTCATAGCTACCGCCTACTCCATTTGCGTCTTTTGGACTTGCATTCCAAGTAGAAGGTACTACTGCTTGCCAATTTTCAATTACACCATTTTTAATTCTACACCAATGACTCAACGCACCACGAGGCGCACTTCCCATAAATCTACCTTTGTATTCTTTATTTTTATCGATTACATAAGTAGCACAAGTGCTTTCATCTGTTTTTAAATTTTCGACTAAAGAATTAAATGCTTTTAAACCATGATCAGCAATGATTTTAGCTTCAATCGCTCTAGCACCTGTTCTTCCTAAAGTACTCATAAGTGCTTTAAGTGGTAAATTTGTGGTTTTTAAGAATGAATCAACTGCTTCTACTACGATTTTATTACCCTTAGCATAATTTACTAAAATATTTGCTAATGGTCCAACTTGCATAGGTAAATTTTCATATCTTGGAGCTTTAATCCAGCTGTATTTACCTTTAGTATCAAATACCTTACTATGAACCATATTACCTTTATCATCAATGCTTTCACCATCAATTAAGCCTGTATAGTTTGGATTAGTTTTGCCATCATAAGGATGTAAAGCTTCATTGTCTGCATACCATGATCTTGTAGCTTCTTCAGTGATTTTAGCTTCATCTACTTCTTCAACCTTACTCAAATCACCATTTCTAATAATACCACCTTCAAACAGCCACTCATCGCTAGAAACTTGGAATTCTTTTTCAGTGTAGAAATTATTTACTCCTACATCATTTAATACACTTGCTTCTTTAGAATAAGCTTTTGCAGCCATTATGATATCTGGATAATAAGCACGATTAATAAAATCAGCTACTTCTTGGAATTTAGTCATATATTCAGCCATTCTTGATGGATTTAAAAGATCCATAACACAAGTCACACCACCTACTGTTAAGCTTTGTGGATGAGGATTTTTAGCACCAAAAATCGCCATAGCTTGAGCTATTGTTCTTTGAATTCTTAAACATTCTAAATAATGTGAAAGCGCAATAAGGTTTTGCTCAGGAGTAAAGCGATAAGTTGCGTGTCCATAATAAGCATTTGCAAATGGTCCAAGATTTCCTTTATCTACAAAGGTTTTTAGCCTTTGCTGTACTTCTAAAAGTTTATCTGCACCTGTTGCATAAGGCATATCGGTGTATTTAAACGCTTCATCACTTGCTTTTTTTACATCAGCACTTAAAGCACTTACAACATCAACAAAATCAAGCCCATGAAGTTGATAAAAATGCACCACATGATCATGCATGTATAAAGCTGCATTCATTAAAGTTCTGGTTAAAACAGCATTTAATGGCGGGGTAATACCTAAAGCATTTTCTACCGCAATAATCCCTGCTCTATAGTGTGAAAAAGTACAAACACCGCAAATTCTTTGAGTTAAAAAGCCTGCATCTCTTGGATCACGACCTTTTACAATAGTTTCCAAACCTCTCCATAGAGTTGATCCTGAATATGCTTCTTTAATGACATTATTTTCATCAACCACCACTTCAACTCTTAAGTGTCCTTCTATTCTAGTAAGTGGATCTATAATAATTCTTTTTGACATTCTTAATCCTTATTCTTTTCTAATGAAGCAATTACAGCGTGCGCAGCAACAGCAACACCTGTTACACAAAGTACACCTATACCAATTTTATCTGAAATACTATCAGCACCCAAACCATAAACAGTATCAAATAATCTTCCTGCCATCACTTCTTCAAAAGGCCCCATAGTATCCCAAAAATCTGGTTCAGAACAACCTATACAACCATGTCCAGCTTGAATAGGCCATGAAGTATGCTGATTAAATCTTTCTCTTGAGCAATTATTAAAAGTATAAGGTCCTTTACAACCTACCTTGTAAAGACAATATCCTTTTTTTGCTCCTTCATCACCAAATTGTTGCACAAACTCACCCGCATCAAAGCGTCCTCTTCTTTCACAAAGATCATGAATTCTTAATCCATAAGCCCATTTTGGTCTATTATAAGCATCAAGCGCTGGCAATGTTTGATACAATATATAATGAATCACATTACCTATAATGTTTTTCTCGCTTGGAGGACAACCTGGAACGTTAATAACTGTTTTATTTGTAACTTTACTTAAACTCACAGCATTACTTGGATTAGGTCTAGCAGCTTGAATACCACCAAAAGCTGAACAGGTACCTATAGCAAAAATAGCCAAAGCATTATCACAAGCTTGAACTGCTATTTGCTTACCTGTTTTACCGTGTGGTCCTATGGTTAAAAAGTTTTCTGTAGCACCTGTTGGTATACCACCTTCTACCATTAAAATATATCTACCTTTATATTTTTCCATAGCAGCTTCAAGATTATGCTCAGCCTGCCAACCTGCTGCACCCATTATAGTTTCATGATATTCTAAAGAAATATGATCAAAAATTAAACTATCAATAGTAGGAGCATCACTTCTTAATAAACTCTCAGAACATCCTGTACATTCAGCCATATGAAGCCAAATCACTGGAAGTCTATCACTAAGCTCAGCAGCTCTTGCAACTACTGGAGTAAAGCTAGCAGGTAGTGCCAAAAATGCAGTCATTGCACTAGCCCATTTCATAAAATCTCTTCTTGAAAAACCTGATTGTTCTAAGGCTTTAGAGATAGAAATCTCATTTTTCAAAAGAGGAAGTTTTTCTAATGCGTCTAAACGGCGATTAAAAATATCTAAATCACTCATTTGTTGTTCCTTAAATATAGAAATATCATTAAAGATTTTAAAACATTTATTGTTAAGAATAGATAAAAAATAATATTTTTTTAAACAAATATACGAAGTATTTACAATTTAATGTTAATAGGATAATTTTACTCTAAAATAAGCAAGTATTGCACTTGCTTATTGTTTAATAATGACAATCTCATCATCTTTAGAATCTATAATAATCTCATCATTTTCATTTAATTCATCGGATAATATCATATCACTTAATTTATCTTCTACCATGTCATATAAGGCTCTTTTTAATGGTCTTGCGCCAAAATCTACATCAAAACCAACCTTTGCTATTAACCTAGCAGCATTATCGCTCAAGCTTGCTTTAATACCTCTATTTTCAAGACTTTTTTGCAAGGTATTAAAAAGCAATTTAACTATTTTTTCAGCCTCACTTTCTCCCAAAGGATTAAAAGTAATGATATCATCTAAACGATTTAAAAACTCAGGTCTAAAAAAGCTTCTAAGGGCTTCTTTGATAGCTTTTTCTCTTTCTTCGCCCTTTAACTCCATAATAAAATTTGCACCTATGTTAGAAGTTAAAATAATAATAGTATTAGTAAAATCAACCGTTACGCCTTTACTATCTGTAGCCCTACCATCATCTAAAATTCCCAAAAGTATATTAAATACATCCTTATGAGCTTTTTCTACTTCATCAAATAAAATCACGCTATAAGGCTTTCTTCTAACAGCTTCGGTTAGTTCCCCTCCTTCTTCATGCCCTATATATCCTGGAGGTGCACCTAAAAGTCTTGATATACTGTGTTTTTCCATAAATTCACTCATATCAAAACGCACCATAGCTTTTTCATCATCAAATAAAAATTTAGCCAAAGCTTTAGCACTTTCTGTTTTACCTACCCCAGTTGGCCCTAAAAATAAAAAGCTTCCTATAGGCTTAGTTGCTTGATTTAGCCCTGCTTTATTACGTTTAATAGCTTTAGCTAAAGCACTCAAAGCCTCATCTTGTCCTACGACGCTTTCTTGTAAATACTCTTGAATGTGTAAATATTTTTGCTTTTCAGAAGTAAGCATTTTTTGCACACTAATACCTGTCCATTTACTTAAAATACCAGCTACTAAATCCTCATCTACTTGGTTTTTAAGTAAAACTCCTTCTTGGGTCATTTGTTTCCATTTTTCCTCTAAATTTAATACCTCTTTTTCGCACTCTAAAATTTTGCCATATTCTATTTCAGCAGCCTTTTGGAAATCTCCTTTATTTTTAGCTAAAATAGCTTCATTTTTTAAAGTATCGATTTCTTTTTTCTTTGCACTTATGCCATTAAATACTGCTTTTTCATTTTCAAATTTAGCATTAAGTTTGATTTGCTCTTCTTTTAAATTTGCTAATTCTTTTTTAATCTCTTCTAATCTTTTTTCATTAATTTCATTTTCTTCCATTTTTAAAGCTTCATTTTCTACTTCTAAGCTTTCAATTTGTTTTCTAACCTTTCTTAAAGAATTTGGCTCGCTTTCTATTTGCATTTTTAATTCTGCTGCGGCCTCATCAATTAAATCAATCGCCTTATCAGGTAAAAATCTATTAGCTATATAACGCTTAGATAGTTTTGCAGCTGCTACCAATGCACTATCATTAATAGTTACATTATGATGAATTTCTAATTTCTCTTTTATACCTCTTAACATTGCTAAAGCTTCATTTACACTAGGTTCAGCTACATTTACAGGTTGAAATCTTCTTTGCAAAGCCGCGTCTTTTTCAAAATATTTTCTATATTCTTTTAAGGTTGTAGCGCCTATAGTATGAAGCTCACCTCTTGCTAAAGCAGGTTTTAAAATATTTGCCGCATCCATACTTCCTTCATTTGCACCTGCACCTACAATGGTGTGAATTTCATCTATAAATAAAATTATATTTTTGTGTTTTATTACTTCATTTACAACAGCTTTTAATCTATCTTCAAATTCACCTCTGTATTTTGCTCCTGCTATTAAAGCACTCATATCCAAGGCTATGACTTTTTTATTTTGCAATGAAGTAGGAACATCTTTTTTTACTATTCTTTGTGCTAAAGCTTCTACTACAGCAGTTTTTCCTACCCCTGGCTCACCTAATAAAATAGGATTATTTTTAGTTTTTCTAATTAAAATTTGCATTAATCTTTGAATTTCTTCTTCCCTGCCTATGACAGGATCAAGTTCATTGTTTTTAGCTTTCATAGTCAAATCAATACCAAATTTAGACAAAGAATCAAGCGTTTCATCGCTTGTTTTGGTTTCTATTTTAGCTCCAGCTCTAATAAATTCTAATTCTTTTTTAAATTCATTTAAATCTACAAATTTAGATAAAAGTTCTTTAATAACCCCACTCGTACTTTCTGAGACAAGCCACATATCCACAGCCAAATAGCTATCTTTGTTTTCTAAAGCCAAGCCTTTTGCTTTTTCTAAAGAATTAATAAATTCATTTGAAAATTTAATATTATCTTTATTTACATTTGAGCTAGTAGGAAAAGATGAAATTTTACTTTTTACTTCTAGCTCAAATGCCTCTTTAGAAACATTTAATTTATTAAAAACTTGATTTAGCAAACTTGAACTATCAACACTTAAAGCCCATAATAAATGCAAAGGTTTTATTTCACTATTCTTAGAATGAATGGCCAAAGAAATCGCACTTTCTATATTTGAAAGCATAGAATCTGTTAAAAAATCTTGTATATTTGCCATTTTTGCTCCTTTTTTACTTTTATATGAGATGTATTATATAACTTTAGTCTATTATTGTCAAGTTTATTTAGTTATATTTATAAATAATTTTTTATATAAACACACTAATATAATAAAAATATTTACTTTATTTACGATTTTTTAAGCAAAAATAACTAAAATTAGATAATTATTTTATGAATTCATATTTATTTTGGAGTTTTTCCTTTGAAGACAAAAAGAAATCTTATTATCGCAGCTAGCATTTGTAGTTTAGTAACCGCTTCTTTTATTTTTACTAATTTACAAGCTAAAAACCCCGCTCCTAGTGAAGCAGAAAAGAAAATAGAAGCTTTATCTAAACTCACAAGAACCATGTCCATCATAGAACAATACTATGTTGATGATGTTAATTATACAGATTTGGTTGATAAATCCATAGCAGGCTTACTAACAAATTTAGATGCTCATTCTTCTTTCTTAGATGAAAAAGGTTATAAAGAACTTAAAGAGCAAACTAATGGAGAATTTGGTGGACTTGGCTTTACTATTACGCAAAAAGATGGAGCAATTAGCGTTGTAGCTCCTATAGAAGGAAGTCCAGCAGATAAAGCAGGCATTAAAACTGATGATATTATCTTAAGAATTAATAACGAATCAACCTTAGGTATGACTTTAAATGAAGCTGTTTCTAAAATGCGCGGAGAACCTAAGACAAAGGTCACTCTAACTATCTATAGAAAAGGTGATGCGAAACCATTTGATGTCAATTTAAAAAGAGATATTATAAAAGTAGATAGCGTTTATACAAAATTAATCGAAAATGAAAACTTGCTTTATTTAAGAGTGACTAATTTTGATAAAAATGTCGTAGATGAAGCTAGTAAAGCTATCAAAAAACATCCTAATGTAAAAGGAATTATACTAGATCTTAGAACCAACCCGGGTGGTATTTTAAATCAAGCCGTAGGCTTGGTAAATCTTTTTGTAGATAAAGGAGTCATTGTCTCACAAAAAGGAAAAATAGAAAGTGAGAACGTAGAATTTAAAGCAAATCCTAGTAAAAAAATCACCAACGCACCTTTAGTAGTGCTTGTAAATGGTGGTAGCGCTAGTGCAAGTGAGATTGTAAGTGGGGCTTTACAAGATTTCAAACGCGCTATTATCATAGGCGAAAAAACCTTTGGAAAAGGTAGCGTACAGCTTATATTGCCAATGGATGAAAAAGGTAAAGAAGGCTTAAGACTTACTATAGCAAAATATTATCTACCAAGTGGTAGAACCATACAAGCTGTCGGGGTTAGTCCTGATATAGAAGTATTCCCAGGAAAAGTAAGTAAAGAAGAAAATCATGGCTTTGAAATCAAAGAAAGCGATCTAAAAAAACACTTGCAAGCTGAACTTGATAAAATCGGACATCAAGAAAAGAAAAAAGATAATAAAGAAGATAAAAATATCATCACCAAAGAACAAATTGATAATGATATACAATTAAAAACTGCAATAGATGCAATCAAAATTTTAAACATCACAAAAGGAGAGTAAAATGGCAACAAAACTAGATCTTTTATACGAGGGAAAAGGTAAAAAAATGTTTAAAACTGATGATGAGAATTTACTCATCACGGAATTTAAAGACGACTTAACTGCCTTTAATGCAGAAAAAAGAGGTAATGAAGCAGGAAAAGGTGCGTTAAATTGTAAAATTAGTACTGAAATTTTTCATCTTTTAGAAAAAGAAGGTATTAAAACACATCTAGTAGAAACTATCAGCGATAAAGAACAAATTGTTAAAAAATGCAATATTATACCTATTGAAGTTATTACTAGAAATGTAGCTACAGGATCTTTAACAAAAAGATTAGGCATTAAAGAAGGTACGATTTTACCTTTTGCTGTGGTTGAGTTTTGTTATAAAAATGATGATTTAGGCGATCCTATTATCAATGATGAGCATTGTTTGATTTTAAATTTAGTAAAAAGTGAAAAAGATTTAGAATTAATAAAAAACATTGCAAGACAAATCAATTCTATCTTGGTTAAATTCTTTGAATCTAAAGGTTTAAGATTAATTGATTTTAAATTAGAATTTGGTATTGATAGTGAAGGAAATATGATACTAGCTGATGAAATTAGCCCTGATAGTTGTAGATTTTGGGATAGCAAAACTAATGAAAAATTAGACAAAGACCGCTTCAGACAAGACCTAGGTAATGTAAAAATGGCCTATGAAGAAGTATTAAAAAGAATTTTAAGTTAGGAAAAATAATGAAAGTAATTGTAAATATCACACTAAAAAATGGGGTTTTAGATCCTCAAGGCAAAGCCATAGAAAAGGCTTTGCATTCTTTAGATTTTAATAACATATCAAATGTTAAAACCTCAAAACAAATTAGTTTTGATATAGCTTGTAATAATAAAGAAGAAGCTTTAAAACATGTTGATTTAATGTGTAAAGAATTGCTTGCAAATACTGTGATAGAAGATTATGAGATAATATTATGAAAGTAGCTATTATTCGTTTTCCCGGAACTAATTGCGAGTTTGATACAGCTTATGCTTTTGAAAAACTAGGTGTAAAAACTGAAATCATTTGGCATGAAAGACAAGATTTTAGCGCAGATTTAATTGTTTTACCAGGTGGATTTTCTTATGGAGATTATTTAAGATGTGCAGCCATTGCAAAACTTGCTCCTGCTATGAAAACACTTAAAGAACATGTACAAAAAGGTGGATATGTCCTAGGTATTTGCAATGGTTTTCAAATTTTATTAGAACTTGGTCTTTTAAAGGGAGCTATGAAACATAATAATAGCTTAAGTTTTATTTCTAAAATGCAAGCATTGCAAGTAGTATCAAACAATAATGCTTTTTTGAAAAATTTCCAAAAAAATGACATTATAGAATTGCCTATTGCTCACGGAGAAGGAAATTATTTTAATAGCGAAGATGGTATTAAAATGCTAGAAGATAAAGATATGATTTTATTAAGATATATCAATAATCCAAATGGCTCCTTAAACGATATAGCTGGAATTTGTGATGAGAATAAAAAAGTTTTTGGACTTATGCCACACCCTGAAAGAATGTGTGATGATATACTTGGCTCAAAAGTAGGACTTAA
This sequence comes from Campylobacter sp. RKI_CA19_01128, assembly GCF_025771175.1. Lineage (NCBI taxonomy): Bacteria > Pseudomonadati > Campylobacterota > Epsilonproteobacteria > Campylobacterales > Campylobacteraceae > Campylobacter > Campylobacter sp. RKI_CA19_01128. The sequence goes on along the minus strand of NZ_JAKMPU010000011.1, from coordinate 19,115 downwards.
AATGTTTGAAGGATTTTTAAATTGCTAAAAACCTTCAAAGTTTTTTGTGTTTTTTTACTAGCGTTTAATTTATATGCTCAAGAAAATAGCGTTTTTGAAGATTATAACACCCTAGAAAAAAACTACAATCAATTAGACGATCAAGCTAAGCAAATTTATCAAACTATCGCTCCAAGCGATGAGAGTAATTATGAAAGTAAAATCAATGATGAAAATTTTATTCCTCAAGGTTCTTTAGTATTAAATGCAAAAGAATACACTGATGAAGCTTTCATAGATGAAGCTTTTGCTATAGATCTTGAGGTTATCACCACAACTAATGTAAGTTTTGATTTAAATGTGAGTTTTGAAAAAAATGACGATATGCTTTGGATTAATCCTAATCCTATTTGGGAGCAAAAGGCTAATTCATATCACACAAAATTATGGTTTGAAGCAAAAAGTTTAAATGCTAATTTAAATAAAATCATCGTTTCTTTAAGCAGAAATGATCATATTTTTCAAAGTTCATCACTAATTATAAAACCTATTAGACTTAAAAAAATCGACGCTCCATCTAACAAATACTCACACATAGTTGCAAGTAATTTAGAAGTAAAACAAGTAAAAGCAAGCCATTTTGACAATGATAATATGATTTTATTTATAGAACTTGCAGGAGAAAACACAAACCTAGCAAGTTTTAATATAAAAGATATTCAAAAACAAGGCGTAGAGGCTATTAAAGGTGATTTTGAAAAACAAAGTGGGTTTTATTATGCTATTTTAGATAAAAGCAAAACACGCTTTGATTTTTCTTATTTTAATTTAAATTCTAAAGAATTAAAAGATTTTTCTTTAAAAATAGAACTTAAAGAAGATAGCATAAGCACGCAAAGTGATTTAAATCCAAAAACCAATGACTTTAATTTTTACAAACAAGTATTTTTGTGGAGCTTGTGTGGTATTTTTGCTTTATGGTTTGTATTTAAGAAAAGCTATGTAGCTTTAGGCTTAGCAATTTTGGCTCTAATAGCAAGTTTTTTAGCCCAAAATAACATATATAAAGCTATATTAAAGGCTGAAAGCAAAGTGCAAATTTTACCAACTCTGAACTCAACTCATTTTTATTCTGGAAAATATAACCAAGAAGTAGAAGTGTTAGATTCAAGAGATGAATATAAAAAAATTTTATTTAATAATGGAAAAATAGGCTGGGTAAAAAGTGAAGATTTATCAAAGATTTAAAGCTTTAGTATTTTGGATTGAATTTATTTTATCTATTATATTTTTATGCATTGCCTTTTTATTATTGCAATCACAAGAAAAAATTTGGAAAATCAGAAAAGCATGGTCAAAATTGCAAAAATATATAATAAATTATAAAATCCAAACTCAAGGTTCTATACACCCTCAAGCTAATTTACTTTTAATCAATCATCAAAGCTTGTTAGACATAGTTGTTTTGGAAGATCTATGTCCAAAAAATATATCTTGGATAGCAAAAAAAGAACTTGGTGAACTCCCCGTTTTTAAAACTTTGATTAAAAAACCTAAAATTATTTGTATAGATAGAAGCCCAAAAGGTCTAGTAAAACTTTTAAAAGAAGCCAAAGAAAGACTAAAAGAAGATAGAATTTTGGCTATTTTTCCAGAAGGTACAAGATCTAAAACACAAAAACTTTTAAAATTTAAAGTTGGAGCTAAAATTTTAAGTGAAAAACTTAATCTAAAAGTCCAACCTGTGGTAATTGTTGATTCAGCTAAAATTTTAGACACGCAAAACTTTAGCGCAAAGAGTGGCGTTTTAAAAGTAGTATTTCTTGATCTTGTTGATATAAGTAAAGATGATTGGCTTGAGCAAACTAGAGAAAAAATGCAAACAATATTAGATAATGAAAGGTCAAAAGCTTGATTAGCACAATTTTGGCTGTAGGTTTTGGTGGCTTTTTAGGGGCTATATCTAGAATGCTTACTAGTAGCTTTTTTAATAAAATCATTCCACATGATTTTCCCTATGGTACTTTACTTGTTAATATCATAGGATCTTTTTTAATGGGCTTGTTTTTTTCTTATGCAAATTCTAAAGGTGTGCATATTTTTACCAAAAGTTTAATTAGCACAGGTTTTTTAAGTGCTTTTACGACTTTTTCAACTTTTTCTTATGAAAATTTGCTATTTTTGCAAAGTGGTGATTATTTTCACTTTTTTCTAAATATTATTTTAAATGTTATCCTTTGTCTTTTGGCAGTATGGATTGGTTTTTTAATTTTTAAATAAAGGAGATATAAATGCAATTTCAAACTGAAGTTAATCAACTTTTACAACTTATGATTCATTCTTTGTATTCAAACAAAGAAATTTTTTTAAGAGAGCTTATTTCTAACGCAAGCGATGCACTTGATAAACTTAGTTATCTAAGCGTGAGTGATGATGCTTATAAAAATTTAAAATTTGAACCAAAAATTCAAATCAACTTCAATCAAGAAGCAAAAACCCTAACCATAAGTGATAATGGTATAGGTATGAATAAAGAAGATTTGATCAATCATCTTGGAACCATTGCTAAAAGTGGTACAAAAAGCTTTTTAGAAAACTTAAGTGGTGATGCTAAAAAAGACTCACAACTTATAGGACAATTTGGTGTAGGCTTTTACTCTGCTTTTATGGTGGCTTCTAAAATAGAGGTTTTAAGCAAAAAGGCATTAGATGATAAAGCTTATCTTTGGACTTCTGATGCTAGTGGTTATGAAATAGAAGATGCAAATAAAGATGAGCAAGGTACTTGTATAACCTTACATTTAAAAGATGAAGAATTTTTAAACTCATACCGCATTGAAAGTATAGTAGAAAAATACTCAAACCACATACAATTTCCTATTTTTATGGAAAAAGAAGAATATTTGCCATTAGAAGAAGGTGAAAAAGAACCTAAAAAAGAATTAAAAAACACTCAAATTAACACAGCAAGTGCTTTATGGAGACAAAATAAAGCAAGCTTAAAAGCTGAAGATTATGAAAGATTTTATGAACAAAACTTCCATGACTCAAACAAACCTATGCTTTATATCCACACAAAAGCTGAAGGTTCTATAGAGTATAATTCTTTATTCTTTATACCTGCACAAGCTCCATTTGATTTATATAGAGTAGATTATAAAAGTGGTTTAAAACTTTATGTAAAAAGAGTTTTTATCAGCGATGATGATAAAGAATTATTACCAACTTATTTAAGATTTGTGCGCGGGATTATCGATGTAGAAGATTTACCGCTTAATGTAAGCCGTGAAATTTTACAAGAAAATAAAATTTTAAAAAGCGTTCAAGAAGCAAGTGTTAAAAAAATCTTAGCTGAACTTAAAAAATTCAAAGAAAAAGATAAAGAAAACTATCTTAAATTCCATGAGAATTTTGGAAAAGTTTTAAAAGAAGGTTTATATGGTTTTGGCGAAAATAAAGACGCTATAGCTAAGCTTTTATACTTTAAAAACTCAAATAAAGAAGAATTAATTGATCTTGAAGAGTATAAACAAAACTTAGCTGAAGGACAAAATGAAATTTTTTATATTAGCGGAAAAAATGAAAAACTTTTAAGAAATTCTCCATTACTTGAAAGCTATAAACAAAAAAATATCAATGTTTTATTACTTGATGAGGAAATTGATACCATAGTTATGCCTATGATGAATGAATTTGAAGGTTTAAAATTTAGCGCTATCAATCATTTAGCTAGTGAAGAAACTAGCGAAGAACAAAAGGCTGAATTTGCAAGCTTACTCATCAAAATAAAAGAAGTTTTAAAAGATGAAGTTGAAGAGGTAAAACTTAGCCAAAGACTTTCAAATAGTCCAAGTTGTATTGTTTATGATCAAAATAAACCTGATTTTGCTATGCAACAAATTCTTAAACAAATGGGGCAAGAACAGCAAGTTAAACCTATACTTGAAATCAATCCTAATCATGAAATTTTAAAAGCCTTAAAAGAAAATGATACCTTAGCTAATGAAATGGCACATATTCTTTTAAATATGGCTAAACTTAGTGAGGGCATGGGTATAGATAACCCTAGCGAATTTAACAATGCCTTAAGCAAAATCGTTTCTAAGGCTTTAGAAAAATGAAAAATATAGCTATTTCTAAAGATATTTTGCACGAATTTTGTATTATAGATGTAAGAACCCCAAGCGAATGGAAAAGCGGAGTTATAAAAGAAGCTATACTCATCGCACTTTGCGATGATAATGGCTTTATGAATGAAAATTTCATCCAAGAGTTTAAAGAAAAAGTAGATTATCAAAATAAAAACATAGCCTTTGTGTGTGCTACAGGCTCAAGAAGCAAACACACTGCTATGATGATAGAAGATGCTCTAGGTATAGAATGTACTAATCTAGATGGTGGCATGGTAGCACTTTTATCGCAAGGCTATGAAGCTACAAAAAAAGAAGGTTAATTATGAGGAAAATATTTTTATCTTTAGCATTTTGTGTTAGTTTTGTTTTAGCAGAAGTTAAAAATATCGATATTAATGCGGATATTTTGGAAAATTATCAAGTAATTGATGTTAGAAAACCTAGCGAATGGGCACAAACTGGTACAATAAAAAATGCCATTAAAATTAGTTTTTACAACGAAGATGGCAGTGTAAATAAAAATTTCATTGAGGAAATTAAAAAAATTTCAAGTAATAAACCTATCGCTATAGTTTGCAGAAGTGGTTCAAGAAGTGCTAAAGCTTCTGCTTTACTAGATCAAAATGGCATAGAAGTTACTAATTTAAAAGGCGGTATGAACGCACTTTTATCACAAGGATACGTAACCTCAAAGTAAGTCTAGTTAGACTTACTTTTTCTTTGGCCTAAATACAGAAATTACTTCTTTGTTATTTTCAATATAAGCTCCACCTATTAAATCCACACAATAAGGAATAGCAGGAAATATAGGCTCAATGCATTCTCTTATAGCTTTTGGATTACCCGGTAAGTTAATAATCAATGATTTTCCTTTTATACCCGCGCTTTGTCTTGAAAGTATAGCTGTTGGTACATATTCTAAGCTTTTTGCGCGCATTAACTCCCCAAAACCTGGAAGCATTTTATCACACACTGCTTGTGTTGCTTCTGGTGTCACATCACGCAAAGCAGGCCCCGTACCTCCTGTAGTAAAAATCAAATCACATTTTACATCATCAGCCAAATAAGCTAATTTTTCTATGATTAAATCATACTCATCAGGAATTAGCTCATAATAAAAACTTTTTTCATTTTTTATATAAGAATCTAAAATTTTTTCTATCTCTACTCCGGATTTATCTTCATAAACTCCACTGCTTGCCCTATCTGAAAGTACTAAAATTCCTATTTTTACCATTTTTACTCCATTATGATTTTTTCTACATCTTGTTTTTCTATTTTTTCATTTTCTAAAAGAATGCTAGCCAATATCACTACTTTTTCCTTCATTAATTCTAAAAATTCTTTCACTTCTTGCTTTTGCTCTTGTAATAAACCCTCATTTGCCATAGCAAAAGTTTCCATGAAAGTAAGCAATTCTTTAACCTTTAAAAGATCGCTTTGTGCATTAGTATAGCTTTCATTAAAAATAAGCTCCATAGCAACTGAGCCTGCTAGAAAAACTTTTATTTTATTTAATAATTCTGATTTTGATTTGATAGTATTTTCATACTCTTTAAATCTATCTTCAATTAAGGTAATTTTTTCAAATTTAACATCAAAATAAAAAGCACACAAAGCTTTAGCTGCTTGGTATGTGGCTTGAATTTTTCTTTCCTTATCACTTAGAGAGAAAATCTTTTTTTTACCCATTAAAACTTTATTAAGCACTGCAAAAAAATCATTTTCTTCTATTAAATATGATTTTCTTCTTATAGCATTAATGGCCGCTTCATTAACTAAAGTCTCTAAAGCTGCTCCGCTAAAACCCACACTAGCTTTTGCGATTTTTTCTAAATCTACGCTAGATTTTTTTTCTTTCATATAATTTTGCAAAATATGCATTCTATCTTTAAAATCAGGCAAAGATATAAAAATTCTTCTATCAAAACGCCCTGACCTTAATAACGCATTATCCATAAGATCGATTTTATTTGTAGCGGCCATCACTATAACACCACTATTATCTTCAAATCCATCCATTTGAGTTAAAAGTTGATTTAGAGTATTATCTCTTTCTACATTAGAAAAATCCCCCCTACTTTTACCAACTGCGTCAATTTCATCTATAAAAATAATACTTGGAGCTTTTGATTTAGCTTTTAAAAAAAGCTCTCTAACTCTTTTTGCGCCCATACCTACATAAATTTCTACAAAACTAGCCCCACTTTGATAAAAAAATGGCACCCCAGCCTCGCCTGCTACTGCTTTTGCTATCAAAGTTTTACCCACTCCAGGAGGGCCTACTAGTAAAACCCCTTTTGGCATTTTTACGCCAAAATCTTTATATTTTTGAGGATTTTTTAAAAAATCAACGATTTCTAAAAGCTCTACCTTAGCCTCATCAACCCCTGCTACATCTTTAAATTTAACTTCACTTACTACATCTTGTATAGTACTATTTTGTTCATTTTTTTCTAAAATATTTTTTTCTAAAGAAAGTAAATTTTGTCTATCTCTATTTTTTTTATTAAGAAAGAATAAAAAACATACAAGAAAAGCAAGCAAAATAAATATCAAAAAAAACTCACTTAAATTATAATCTTTAGCATATTCTAAAGGAATTTTTTGCCACAAAGCATTTAAATCCACTACATCTTTAGCAATTAAAAAATTTCCTTCTTTGCTTTTTAATAATATTTCATTATTTTCTACTATGGCTTTTTGGATTAAATTTTGCTCTAAAAGCTCTTCATAAGCAGCCTTGCTAATATAATCAGGTTGATTTTTTATAAACGCAACTATTACAAAAACACAAAGCAATAAAAATGAAGCTAAGATAATCTTTTTATTTTTCATCCCCTAACCTTACATAATTACAATCTTCTTTGCATTCATATTTTTCAATATTTATCCATTGTTTAGCAATATCTTCTTTGCTTGTAATTTTGATTTTATTAAAAAATTGATCATAGCCTTCATAAAAACCATCTTTTTTACTCTCAACTAAAATTTCTAAAGTATCTTTTTGATTTTTTCTAAACTCATAATTATTTTGCGCGACTATATCTTTTAAAATATTTAATCTTTCTTTGGCTATATCACCATTGATTCGCTCACTCATAGAAGCAGAATGCGTTCCATCACGCGGTGAGAAAATAAAAGCATGAATATGCGTAAGTTTAAATTGCTTAAAATTTTCTAAAGCTTCTTGCCATATTAACTCACTTTCTCCAGGGTGTGCTACAATAAAGTCTGTTCCTAAAGCAAAACCTTTTTGACTTAACTCATTAAACAGTGCTAAATCATTTTGCGTATGCGATCTTCTACGCATTATGCGTAGCATTTTTTCATGGGTATGTTGTAGGGCAATATGCAAATGCTTTTCAAGCCAAGACTCATCTAAAATTTCTTTAAAACTCTCATCAATTTGAGCAGGCTCCAAACTCCCAAGTCTTACTCTTTTTATGCCACTAACCTTACCTATTTCTTGCAATAATTTTCCAAGTGTAGTTTTATCTTTTAAACCATAACTTCCTATATTAGTACCCGTTAAAACTACTTCACTATAACCATTTTGTGCAAGAAGTTTGATTTGTTTTATTATTTCCTCACTTGGCATACTTCTTGATTTACCCCTAACACTTGGGATTATGCAATAGCTACAAGCAAAGTCACATCCTTCTTGAATTTTTACAAAAGCTTTAGTGTGATTTTCATAATTACTTACGATTTTTGTATCAATAAAGCGTAAATTTCCAAGCTCATAAAAGGCTTTATCTTGCGAAATTAGCTCATTGATTTTATCTTTATTAGAAGCCCCTAAAACTCCAAAAATTTCTTTTTTATCAAAAAAATCCTTTCCCTTGCTCACAGCGCCACAGCCTGTAAGTATAACCTTAACTCCATTTTTCTTTACACCATTAATATAGCTTCTAAGCCCGCTATCGGCACCATTTGTAACAGTACAAGAATTTATCACTATCACATCAGCTTCTTGCTCATTTTGTGTAACAATATGATCTTTAATATAAGTTTTTAATAATTGCGTATCATAAATATTAGTTCTACAACCAAAAGTTTTAAAATATACCTTTTTTTTCAAATATCTTCCTTATTTTCTATAAATTCATGTTTTGCCATATATAAATTTTGCGATGGATAAGCTATTTTTATATCATCATGCTTATTAAATTCATTAATGATTTCTTTGCTTATATTACTTCTTAAAATCAAAGCCGCATAAGAATTTGTCATATACCAAGCAGAAATTCTCATGCCATAACCTTCTAAAAATGTAAAAAACCTAGGCTCTACTTTAGGATTTCTAATGCTGTATTCATTTCTTAATTTACTCATAGATTCTTTTGCAATTTTTGTATAACCTTTAGAAGCTTTTATAACGATTTCTTCCACTATTTCTAAGGCCTTTTGATGATTTGAATCAAAAGTCAAAGTAATATCAAGTCCATCCCAAACTGTTTTCATACCATGATGGGTATAATTTGATATAAGATTGGTAAATATAAAATTATTTGGTATAAAAATTATCCTACCACTTCTTCTATTATCTGTATAAGTTAGCAAAGAAATATCTTCATATAAGGTTATTCTTAAAAACGAAATATCAATTATATCACCGATATAATGTGTATTGTTTTGAAAAACTCTAACCCTATCACCCACTCTAAAACTTCCACCAAAAACTATCACACACCAACCAAGCATAGACATAAACATATCTTTCATAGCAATAGCCAAACCAGCAGAAGCAAAACCAAGCACAGTTACTAAGTAACTGATATTTTCAATATATCCAAAAAGTAAAATCAAAATAATCACATTGATATTAATAAAATTAATGATTTTATTTGCTGTATAAAAGCGATCATTATCGCCTATATATTTTCTAGCTATAAATTTGAGTAAAAACGCTATGGCTACAACGATAATAATAGCCAAAACTATATTAAAAGCTCTTACACCTTGAATTTTAATAGAAGCTGTTGTTTTTTCAATTTCTTCTTGAATTTTTTTCTCATACACAGAATAAGAAATTTCTCCAAAACGCAAGGTTTGTGAAAAATCTCTTACCATTTGATTGGATATTTTTAAATATTCATCATGTTCTTTACTAGGGGCTAATTTAGCTATCTCAGCCACTAAAACATTTTCTTTTATAAGCTCATCTAAAGTTTGCTTAAAACTATTTAAGAGATTAACATATTCTTCTTTATCACGTCTTAGTTTTTTTATGTGTGAGTATGCTGAAATGATGGCTAAAGGATTAGTTAGTTTATCTATTTTATCAACTTCTTCAGGCACTAAAACCATCTTGGAAAAATTTGCACTTTTATACTCACTTAAAAGCTCTAATCTTTCTTTTAAGATTAAAATTTGCCTTTCTATAATGCTTTTATTGCGCTCATTAGCCTTTAAGCTTTCTTTTTCTAAAGCTAAAATTTCATTTTGAGTTTTTCTGTAAATATTAAAATTATTATATTTAATCACCCAAGTATTATATGTTAAATTATTATGCAATTCATTGAGTTTTTGCTCTAAATGTTCTATATCATCTTGCGCTAAAAGCATCAAAAAAGGTAAAAATAAAAGTAAAAAAATCTTTTTCATGCAAACACCTCTAAAGTGCGTAAAATATCTTCTTTGTTTATATCATTTTTTATACAAGCTTTTCCCAAACCACAAGCTAAAATAAAATTAATCTTTTGAAAATGTGTCTTTTTATCTAAGAAAAAGGCATTGTAAAACTCTTGTATATTTGAAATTTTATAAGATATAGGTAATTTAAATTTCACAAGTAAATTTTGCACTCTTTGGCATTCTCTCTCACTTAATAATCCTAAATTTAATGCTAAAACATTTGCCATATTCATACCTATAGCCACAGCTTCACCATGTAAGTATTTTTTATATCCTGTTTGATTTTCTATAACATGAGCAAAAGTGTGTCCATAGTTTAAAAGCATTCTTAAACCGCTTTCTTTTTCATCTTGTGAAACCACACTAGCTTTAAGCTCTATGCTTTTTTGGATGATTTGAGCCAAGGCAATATCATCTAATTTAGCATTTAAAAATTTATCCTCATTCAAATTTTCTAAAAAAGATAAAATTTCCTTATCAAAAACCACAGTCATTTTGATAAATTCAGCCATGCCCGCAGCTAGTTCTCTTGAAGGCAATGTTTTTAAAAACTTACTTTCACAATACACCGCTTTTGGCTGATAAAAAGTGCCTATTAAGTTTTTGCCAAATTTATTATTCACTCCAGTTTTACCACCCACACTTGCATCCACACAAGCTAGTAAGGTTGTGGGAATATTGATAAATTCTATCCCTCTTTGATATATACTTGCTACAAAACCACCCATATCAGAGATAACCCCACCACCAAAGCTTATAAGCAGACTTTTTCTATCTAGCTTATAAGCACACATTTGATCTAAGATATATTCTATAGTTTGTAAATTTTTATACTCTTCACCATCTTTAATTTTTATGATAAAAAGTTCTTTAGCTTGAATTTTTTCCAAAAGCATATCTAAATGCAGCTTTGCTACTAATTCATTAGTTAAAATCACTACTTTAGTATCAAAATTTAACTTTTCTAGCTCATTTATATAGACATTATAACTTGTATTATTTTCTAAATTTACCTTAACTTGCATTGTTTTCTCACAGCGATGGTATAAATAATTGATAATTTTTACTCATCTTATAATATATCGTATTTAAATCTGTTTTTAAAATTTTATTGAAATTACTTCCTAAAATTTTTTCATTAAATGGCACAAAATGCAATACATTTTGCTTATAAGAAAATTTATTGATAGGGTTATGTTCTTTTTCTTCTATTAAAAGTAATTTTTCATCATGGAGTTTTGAAAGGCTTTCAAAATATTGATGGTACTCAAAAATTTCAGCTTTATTTAGTTTTAAATCATAATAATACAAAGCAAGCCCTAGTTGGATTTGCTTATTTAAATCAAGCATAATAGAAGCAATACCTTCCACATCTTCAAAGTTTGAGCTTAAAACCACTGATGATTTTAAGTCAGCAAAATCCCCTTTACCTGCTTTTAAAACAGGAATTTTTAAAGTAAAAAGAAAACTTTTTTCTTTCTCAAAAAGATAATCTTCCACTACAAGTAAACCTATGCTAGTATTTTCCACAAAAGGCTTAATATTTTTTACATTTGTACTTTCAAAGTCAAATATCACCTCAGTGCTATTTTTATGCAAGGCTTTAAGTTTATAATACATAGGAGTTAAAGTAGGATTAATCACTTTAAAATAAAGCTTTTTACTATTAATCCTTACATGCAAAAGTAAACTTGCAAAAATAAGCTTTTCTATAGCAAACTCACTCATTTTTTTCATATCTATAATACAAAGTATATTATCTCCAAAAGGCGATGGAAAGCGTCCTAAGCTTGTTTTAACATTAGTAAAAACACTTTGTAAAACTTTAGGATCGCCTACGATTAAAATACTATCATTTGGCATTAAAATAAGCCCAGGTCTTGCTAGGATAAATTCATTATTTCTATAAACCATTACAATTTTAAAGCGTTTTTGGCTAATAGAGCTTATATGTCTATAAGCAAAGCTTGATCCTGCAGGAATTTTTACCTCCATTATCTCGCCTTGTCCAAGCCCTATAAATTGCGCCATAGAAGGCATGTTATCTAAACAACCTGTTAATCTCGTGCTTAAAGTATCATAAATATTAATCACTTCGCAAAAATTATCATCAATTTGACTATTCCACAAATCCATGATAACTATGTTTAATCTTGGGTGTAATTTTCTTAAATTTTTATAGCAAGCTAGCATATCTGCTTCTTCTTGCATATAGATGATAGCTTGATGAAATTCTTCCTTTAATAAATTTTCTAGTTTAACCAAACTCGTAGGATCAAATTTATAAAAAGATATTTGCTCATTTTCTAAATCCAAATCCACACTTTCATCATTATAATAAACAACACTCAAAGATTCTTTAAAAGTTTTATTGCTATGAATTTTCCTTAAAAAATCTTTAGCAAAAATCCCATCAGCTAGTAATAAAATTTTATTCATTTACACCTCTAAAATATAAAATATAATTATAGCAAAGTTATAGTTTATATTTTAAAGTTTTTATTTTTTCAAAAATACACCCCACCACTAAGATAAATTCTAGTTCTGTGTTCTCCATCATACTTATACTGATGTGCAGCTCTAGCTCCATCTAGTTTTACATAATATTTTCCAGGATTTAGATATAACAATTCAAGTCCTACTGCATCCATAAAATAATGATCATCTATATAGTTATCACTATTTTCATACCAAGAATATCCTATATCATAAAAAGGTGTAATATAAAATCCTGGCAAAGGGGTTTCATATCTTATTCCAAAACTAGCTTTTACAGCATTATCTGCACTACCTTCTCCTTCTAAATAAGCTCTTACCCCATAAGGACCACCTATAGAGGCAGTTTCACTACTATCTAGTATTGATCCTCCTATAGATTTTTGATAGCTAAAACTAAACAAATGGGTAAGTTTTTCGTGTAGATAATACTCATTATTAACATCTAGATTTATTTTTCCAAAATGACCCAATTCAGGTCCTGCTAAAGTTATACTACCTCCATCATCATCTACATTTCCATAAAACACATTAAAAGTATAGCTAAAAGAGTTATTTGGAATTCCTCTATAAGTTCCTTGTGTTCCAACATTACCCACAACACTGTATTTTTTAAAACCCAAACTACCATCAAAATAATAATCTTGTAGTTGTTTATGTGTAATTCCAAAGATTAAATATGATGAGGCTTCGTGTGTTAAGAATATAGGATAAGAAAAATTAACTCCTATATTTAAAGAAGTTCCATAAGCACCTAAACCTTCATATCTTTCCCCTGCAAGTATATAAGAACCTTTAGAGATAGTTGGAGAAATTTTTAAGTCCCCTAAAAAAGTATTATAAGTTGCTCCAAAATTAATTTGTTGTTCATCACTATTTTGTAGATAAAAATTATAATTATCTCCTTGTTTAAAGAGATTGTTAAAGCTAGCACTTACCCCTGCATGATACTTACCAGTTGATTTGGTTCCATAATTATCTGCATATATCAAAAAACTAGCTGGGTCATCTTTTTCTATTTCAACAATAATATCACTTTGGCCATATTCAGTTCCAGATTGTAAAGTTGCTGATGTTTTTATACCATACATCTCATTAATTCTAAAAATAGCATCTTCAAGCTTTTTGGTAGTTATAATTTTTCCTTTTAAGCTTTCATTTAACTTACTATTTACAGCATAAGATGAAATTAAAGATTCTTCATCTTTTATGATAAATTTCCCTAAAGTACCAAATGCAATATTTACCTGAACTACCTGATTGCTCAAATCTTGTGGTGGTATATAAGCAACAGTTGATGGATAACCACTAACTTGACACATATAAGAAATGATATTTGTGATATCTTTTAAATTTTGAAGATTAAGTTCTTGTTTTTTATAACCTTCTAGAACTTGTAAAATATCTGCCTTATTAATTTTTAATTTTTCAAAAGTCTCACCTTCATTATCTATATGCAAAATAAAATCTTTAATATAGCTAACATTTTCTTGAGATTGACTTTGTGGTTTTATTTCTTTTTCTTGTTTATACTCTATAGCTTGATCTTTGTTTTTTAAGCTATTGCTTAAATTTTTAACTTGAGGATTAGATGAATGAGGAGATAATTCTATCATTTTTCTAACTTTTGTTTCATCAGATTCAGCCCATAATAAAGTTTGGGCTGTGATTAAACTTATAAAAAATATCTTTTTATTCATACTCTTATCTCTTTCTTGTAATACACACATTCATAGTTTTAGATTCATCGCTTACTATACAACGAATTCCACCCGCATCTGCACTAGCTTCGCCTATTTCTGCTTCTTCTTTTTCTTCTTTCTCTTCATCTTCAAAATAAACAATTTTTACCAAGTTATGATCAGGTTTTGGGATATTAGGTTTAACTTCTGGTTCAGTTGGATCTTCACCGCCTCCTCCTTTTCCAGGCTCATCAAATGTTGGCAATAATCCTTTAATAGGTAAATTAACACTACCTAAAATTTCATATGAACCACTATATCCATTATATCCTCCAACTTCTTTAATGTCATTTTTAACAAAAACATTATCTTTTAAATTATCATAAGAACCCATTAAGTTAGAGTATAGTTGATCAAGTACTTTAATATTAGCTAAGATAGAATCATAAGTTGATTGTAAATTATCTGTTATACCTTGCTCATTAAGTTTGTTATAATCGTTAATTCTTTCTATCAAAGCAGCTAAAGTATTTTTATAAGCACTATAAGCATCATTAAAATTATTTTGAGCATTTTTTACTTCATCTTCTTTTTCTTTTTTTATAGTCTCTTTGTTTGTATAAACTTCATAAACTGCTTTAAATTTATTATAAGAATCTGAACCATCATCTTTCCAAAGTTTAAAGAATTCATCTCCTATAGCACCATTAGCAAAAAATGTATTTAAAAAATCAACACTTTGATCAATTTCATTGTTTTCATTTCCGCCTACAATTTTCCATTTACCTGTTTTAGTATCATAAGCATAATGTCCATTCATAATATCATCTAAAATATGCTGAAGCATAGCAGGATCAAAATCGTTTTTTTCTAGTTTTGAAGCATCTATGGATTTACTAAAAGAATCAGCAAAAGCATATTTTTCATCCTTGTATTTTACATCTTTAAATTGTTCCGTTACTTTTTGATGAAATTTACCTTTAGCTGTGCTTTCATTTGTATATTTTATTTTTTCTACACCTAAAACAGCACTTTCATCAACAGTACCACTTTGATTATTAGAATAATAAACATGAACATTGTCGAATGTACCCACATTTCCAGCTTGACCTACTAGTAAACCAGCTTTGTATGTTGTACCATCAGCAGATAAAACTGAATTTGCATTAAAAAACAAATATACGTCTTTCATCATAGCAGCACTTCCACTATACCCAGTTATCCCACCAGCTTTACCATATGAACTACCATGAGCAATAATTTTTTCAATATCATTTAAAATAACATTATTAAAATGACCACCATCAATTTGACCACCTATTCCACCAACATATGAACCTTCTCCACCCTCAACACTAATTTTATTTAAAGCTACATTTTCAAACTTAATTGCACCATTAGAACCATTACCCCAACCTATAATTCCACCTATTTTATTATTAGAACCTTTGATATCTATATCAATGTCATTGACTGTTACATTTGTAAAATTTGTTTTACTATTTGCTTTATTTTTACCAACTATACCACCTATATAAGCACTATTGGTATTTCCTGTTATTTTTAAACCATCAATACTTAAATTTCTTATGGTGCTATTTTCTACTACGCCAAATAATCCAACATATTGGGAATTGGTATTAATATTCACGTTTTTTAAACTATATCCTGAGCCATCGAAACTTTTTGTAAAAGCACTACTTTCATCTATTCCCACTATTGAAGTGTTTTGGCCTTTAAAATCAATATCATCAATTAAACGAAAATTATCAAAAGAATTTCTAAAATTGTTTTTATTATTATTCCAATATTGTGCAAACAAATTCCACTCAGCAGCATCTGAGATACTTCCGTATTTAGTCCAAGACTTAGCTTCATTTTTAACATCTCCATAATCTCCAAATTTGAGATTATTACCTGGTAATAAACTACCATTATTTGTAAAGCTATTAATACTTTGCTGAGCTATAGCTTGACCATTTTTATCTGCTATAGTCGCCATAACATCATTTTCCTTACCAACAACAGCTGCATCCACATATACACTATTACCAACTAAATGAATTTCGGATTTATTATTTTTAGCATTTGAAGAAATTTTACCAGCATTAATCTCCACCTTATTACCTATTAATAGTATATCATTTGCATTAATAGTTCCAAGATTAACTATGTTTCCTTTTTTGTTTACATCAAATACTGGAGAGAATTTTGAACCTTGTGATAAAAATTTACTAACCTGTCCATCATTTAATGGCGTAGTAGAAGCTACAAATTTATTTGCAGTAACACTACCTCCTTTTTCTATCACTACACCCATAGGATTAATTAAATAAATATTATTAGTCCCACCATTTAAAGAACCAAAAATTTTAGATGCATCTTTTTGATAAGCAATGTTTAGATAATTTTGACCACTAGTAGTAAAGTTTACACTTTGACCCTTATCTATATTAAAACCGCCACCCCATTGGATAACATGATTACCGTTTTCTGTTTTTCCGGTAATACTCATACTATTACCATTAGTAATTATAGTCCCACTAGTTCCATGAGTAAATTTACCACCTTGCGGTAAAGCCATTAGTGGAGAAAAGATTAAAGATGATGCTATAGTAGAAAGAAATATTTTTTTTCCAACTTGTTTCATGTTTTAACTCCTTATTAATTAAATTTCACATAAATAGTTTTTAGATCTTTAGAAGCTTCTAAACTAAATTTAACTTTATTAAAACCTTTTAAGTTTTTTATTTGTTTGTAGTCTATGTCTTTTACATTAGAGGACATTTTACTTAGATATTTATTGAGTCTATATTCACTTAAGCTTTTACCATCTTCATCCACAAAGCCTTTATCACTTTGTATTAATTTAAAGGTTTTGTTTTTTAGTGCTAAGTTATCTTTTACTAATACTTTAAAAATTCCAGATAAAGTAAGGTTTAATGGTTCATTACTAATATGCAACATCGCTTGATCTGCTTGAGTATTTTTAGATATTACAAAAGTAAAATCCTCAAAATTATTTACCATTTCAGTACCAACATAAGCAACGTCTAATATCAGATGATTATTTTTAGATAAATTTTCTAAATGCGAAGCTATATGATTATAAACTTTTTTCTCAGCATGTTCATGGAGTATTGTACCGCTAATACAGTTCATGCTATCATTTTCATAAGTAAAAAAATTACCACCTAAGTACAGAGTATTATTATAAGATTTGCTCTCTTTGTCTTTATCTTTAAAAACAGCAGATGCTGCAATAAATACAGCATTTTTGTTTTTATACTCATCTATGTTAATATTAAAAATTTCTACTATATTATGATGAGTATTTTTAGATACACCACCTATTAAATGCAAATACCCTTCTCTTTTATCCGAAGAAGTTCCAAATGTAGCATTTTCTAGTATGACTTTATTATATGAACTCTCATTAGCTGCTCCAACTACAGTAGCACTTTCTTTAGCAGCTGAAGAATAATCTTTTAAATATATATAATTATTACTTGCTTTTTCATCTGCTCTTATAACTATTTTTGAACCTCTATCTAAAGAACTATTTTCAGAAAGACTTTGTACTAAATCATAAGTTATCTTATTATCATTGACTTCTTTTGCCTCGATTAAAAAGCTTAAATTTTTTGATGATTTGACTTCCCTTAGTGAGATTTTATTCCCATTTGCTTGTTCAGGCGTATAAACATGATCTTGCATAGTAACTTTTTTGGTTATAAAGCCATATAAAGGAAGAGAAATTAAAGAATTTTCAATATTAATACTATTATCATTAGCATTACCACTTAAGGTTCTAGCTGCATACACTACAAGTTCATCTTTATAGTTTTGCGGAACTAATTCTTCATTAAGATTATTTTTTATACTAATAACATTACCATTTGCTCCTTTTGTTGCATAACCACCATATAATCTAAAATAATTCTTTCCTGAAAAATTATCACTAATTTTAAATGGATTTTTAAAGTCAAATTCTACATGATTTTCATTTGCTTGACCATTACTAGCAAAACCTCCATAAAAATTCATAGAAGCTTGCACTTTAGAATTTTTATTTAATTCTCCTATAGTATTAAGATTTCTTACATAAATTTTATTTTTAAGAGCATTTCCTTTAATAGATTTTCCTCCAAAAAACTCTCCAAATAAAATAGCATCATAAAAGCTTGGATTTTTTGTTTTATCCACTTCCAAATCTAGATTAATATTATTAATTATAAGTTTGTTATTAATTGCATTAAAATTCTCACTCGTACTAGTATTAGCTAATCCACCATAAGCTTCAATAGTACTAGATGCAAAGTATTCATTCTTTTTTCCATGCACTATAAAATCAACCCCATTAAAAATAATTGAGTTGCTTTTTGCATCACCATCTGTAGCAAATCCACCAAAAAGATGGGGTATCCTACGATCATAAAGTTGGGTACCATCATAATTTGTAATATATTGAGTATTATATAAGCCTATTTTAGAACCCTTTTCGAGGTTTAGCTTATTCGAATCTGCCATACCATTTAAAACAACAGAACCTGCTATATAAGGAGCACCATTTAGTGCAAATGTTTCAGTATTTTCAACACCCATATTAATATAAGAATTTTTAACTATAAGTGAGTTATTAATTGCATTAGCATAATTTACAAAAGCAGGACTAATTATAAATCTATAAGCATCCTCAACACCTTTTGGAAATTCTTTATTTATGTTTTTAGGTTTTATATAATATATTGATGATAATTCACCATTTTCCAAGATAAGCTGACTATTTTTTACATTTTTTTTCAGATTAAACCCTGTTACAACAAAAGGAATATAAAAAATACTAGATCGCGCGTTCATAAAAGCCATAGTGTTTAATACACTAACAACATCCTCATCTTTAATATCTGGAGTTAATACACCAAAGTTATTATATATTAACCTTGCCCCATCAATATCTTTTTGACTATTTTTAATCCCATGATAATTTTTTCCATTAAGTTTAATAAAAACATCTTTTGAATAATCATAAAAATTTTGATTTTCAAAAGAATGATTTTTTATAATATAAGATGATGATGATTTTTCATACAAAGCTTGCGTAGTAGCAAATGATAAATTTGGCATCATCGCAAATAATAAAGTAACACACAAACTACCATGTATTTTTTTCACGCTCTCTCCT
>NZ_JAKMPU010000010.1:0-50617 GCF_025771175.1 Campylobacter sp. RKI_CA19_01128 | reverse complement strand
CCCTAAAACAAATTTCTTTAAATGTCTAATTATGTTAATAAAACTTTAAGCTTTTATTGCTATAATTTCATTTCCTTTTTAAACGAAAGGGTTTTAAAAAGCTAAGACTTTTTGTCTTAATTTTTTAGTATTTGTTCTTTAAATTATTAATATTGTTAATCAAATCTTATAGTCAATCTTTGAAATCTAAATAAGTGATCGATTGAGCCAGAAAGATTTATTTTTAAATCTTAACAATCAACTTTTTCTTTGAAGAAAAAGATTAAACTTATCCAATTATTTTTTATGGAGAGTTTGATCCTGGCTCAGAGTGAACGCTGGCGGCGTGCCTAATACATGCAAGTCGAACGATGAAGCTTTTAGCTTGCTAGAAGTGGATTAGTGGCGCACGGGTGAGTAAGGTATAGTTAATCTGCCCTACACAAGAGGACAACAGTTGGAAACGACTGCTAATACTCTATACTCCTGCTTAACACAAGTTGAGTAGGGAAAGTTTTTTCGGTGTAGGATGAGACTATATAGTATCAGCTAGTTGGTGAGGTAATGGCTCACCAAGGCTATGACGCTTAACTGGTCTGAGAGGATGATCAGTCACACTGGAACTGAGACACGGTCCAGACTCCTACGGGAGGCAGCAGTAGGGAATATTGCGCAATGGGGGAAACCCTGACGCAGCAACGCCGCGTGGAGGATGACACTTTTCGGAGCGTAAACTCCTTTTCTTAGGGAAGAATTCTGACGGTACCTAAGGAATAAGCACCGGCTAACTCCGTGCCAGCAGCCGCGGTAATACGGAGGGTGCAAGCGTTACTCGGAATCACTGGGCGTAAAGGGCGCGTAGGCGGATTATCAAGTCTCTTGTGAAATCCAACGGCTTAACCGTTGAACTGCTTGGGAAACTGGTAGTCTAGAGTGAGGGAGAGGCAGATGGAATTGGTGGTGTAGGGGTAAAATCCGTAGATATCACCAAGAATACCCATTGCGAAGGCGATCTGCTGGAACTTAACTGACGCTAAGGCGCGAAAGCGTGGGGAGCAAACAGGATTAGATACCCTGGTAGTCCACGCCCTAAACGATGTACACTAGTTGTTGGGGTGCTAGTCATCTCAGTAATGCAGCTAACGCATTAAGTGTACCGCCTGGGGAGTACGGTCGCAAGATTAAAACTCAAAGGAATAGACGGGGACCCGCACAAGCGGTGGAGCATGTGGTTTAATTCGAAGATACGCGAAGAACCTTACCTGGGCTTGATATCCTAAGAACCTTTTAGAGATAAAAGGGTGCTAGCTTGCTAGAACTTAGAGACAGGTGCTGCACGGCTGTCGTCAGCTCGTGTCGTGAGATGTTGGGTTAAGTCCCGCAACGAGCGCAACCCACGTATTTAGTTGCTAACGGTTCGGCCGAGCACTCTAAATAGACTGCCTTCGTAAGGAGGAGGAAGGTGTGGACGACGTCAAGTCATCATGGCCCTTATGCCCAGGGCGACACACGTGCTACAATGGCATATACAATGAGACGCAATACCGCGAGGTGGAGCAAATCTATAAAATATGTCCCAGTTCGGATTGTTCTCTGCAACTCGAGAGCATGAAGCCGGAATCGCTAGTAATCGTAGATCAGCCATGCTACGGTGAATACGTTCCCGGGTCTTGTACTCACCGCCCGTCACACCATGGGAGTTGATTTCACTCGAAGCCGGAATACTAAACTAGTTACCGTCCACAGTGGAATCAGCGACTGGGGTGAAGTCGTAACAAGGTAACCGTAGGAGAACCTGCGGTTGGATCACCTCCTTTCTAGAGTACAAACTGATAAGTCTCACAACTATCAGTTCATATATAGACTCAATCATCCTTGTTTAGATTTCAAAGATTGATGAAAAGCTAATTTTGGGGAATTAGCTCAGCTGGGAGAGCGCCTGCTTTGCACGCAGGAGGTCAGCGGTTCGATCCCGCTATTCTCCACCATTTATTAAGGGCCTATAGCTCAGCTGGTTAGAGTGCACCCCTGATAAGGGTGAGGTCACAAGTTCAAGTCTTGTTAGGCCCACCATAAAAAAAGATTTGTTTATCAATCATATAATAAAGTTTTAAAACTTAAAGCAAGTATATAGCTAATAATAAAGCAGTAAATAAAGTAAAATACTTTATTGTCTATGTTTTTAAATTATTTAAACTCTTTATATATACTTCCTTTAGGTTTTAAGACCTAAGCTAAATAAATAATAGAATATTTTATATATTAGATTAGTTATTTAATGTTATTTGAATTATCATTGTTAAGAGTCACAAGCAAGTTTTAATAAAAACAATTTTACAGGACTTGTTAAAGGATAAAACCTAACTATCTTTTCTTTAGCTTTTAGTTAAAGACAAGTTTTAAACTCACAGCTTAGTGAGACTAATATTTTTAGTTTTATTAAGTGTTTAAATGCTTTCCGTCTTAAGATAGTAAAGTCTTATCATAAAAACTTTAACAAGGAAGTGATGCGTTTTAGAATGAATTTAAAAGGTAAGCTATTAAGAGCGAATGGTGGATGCCTTGGCTGGTAAAGGCGATGAAGGACGTACTAGACTGCGATAAGCTACGGGGAGCTGTCAAGAAGCTTTGATCCGTAGATTTCCGAATGGGGCAACCCAGTATATAGAGATATATACTACCATAATGGAGCGAACGTAGGGAATTGAAACATCTTAGTACCTACAGGAAAAGAAATCAATAGAGATTGCGTCAGTAGCGGCGAGCGAAAGCGCAAGAGGGCAAACCCAGTGCTTGCACTGGGGGTTGTAGGACTGCAATGTGCAATAGGTGAGGTTAGTAGAACACTCTGGAAAGTGTAGCCATAGAGGGTGATAGTCCCGTATACGAAAACCAAACCTTAGCTAGCAGTATCCTGAGTAGGGCGGGACACGAGGAATCCTGTCTGAAGCTGGGTCGACCACGATCCAACCCTAAATACTACTACCAGACCGATAGTGCACAAGTACCGTGAGGGAAAGGTGAAAAGAACTGAGGTGATCAGAGTGAAATAGAACCTGAAACCATTTGCTTACAATCATTCAGAGCACTATGTAGCAATACAGTGTGATGGACTGCCTTTTGCATAATGAGCCTGCGAGTTGTGGTGTCTGGCAAGGTTAAGCACACGCGAAGCCGTAGCGAAAGCGAGTCTGAATAGGGCGCTTAAGTCAGATGCTGCAGACCCGAAACGAAGTGATCTATCCATGAGCAAGTTGAAGCTAGTGTAAGAACTAGTGGAGGACTGAACCGATAGGCGTTGAAAAGCCCCCGGATGACTTGTGGATAGGGGTGAAAGGCCAATCAAACTTCGTGATAGCTGGTTCTCTCCGAAATATATTTAGGTATAGCGTTGTGTCGTAGTATAAGGGGGTAGAGCACTGAATGGGCTAGGGCATACACCAATGTACCAAACCCTATCAAACTCCGAATACCTTATATGTAATCACAGCAGTCAGGCGGCGAGTGATAAAATCCGTCGTCAAGAGGGAAACAACCCAGACTACCAGCTAAGGTCCCTAAATCTTACTTAAGTGGAAAACGATGTGAAGTTACTTAAACAACCAGGAGGTTGGCTTAGAAGCAGCCATCCTTTAAAGAAAGCGTAATAGCTCACTGGTCTAGTGATTTTGCGCGGAAAATATAACGGGGCTAAAGTAAGTACCGAAGCTGTAGACTTAGTTTTACTAAGTGGTAGGAGAGCGTTCTATTTGCGCCGAAGGTATACCGGTAAGGAGTGCTGGAGCGAATAGAAGTGAGCATGCAGGCATGAGTAGCGATAATTAATGTGAGAATCATTAACGCCGTAAACCCAAGGTTTCCTACGCGATGCTCGTCATCGTAGGGTTAGTCGGGTCCTAAGTCGAGTCCGAAAGGGGTAGACGATGGCAAATTGGTTAATATTCCAATACCAACATTAGTGTGCGATGGAAGGACGCTTAGGGCTAAGCAAGCTAGCGGATGGAAGTGCTAGTCTAAGGTCGTAGGAGGTTATATAGGCAAATCCGTATAACAATACTCCGAGAACTGAAAGGCTCTTCAAAGTCTTCGGACAGCGAGGAGAATTGCTGATGCCGTCGAGCCAAGAAAAGTTTCTAAGTTTAGCTAATGTTGCCCGTACCGTAAACCGACACAGGTGGGTGGGATGAGTATTCTAAGGCGCGTGGAAGAACTCTCTTTAAGGAACTCTGCAAAATAGCACCGTATCTTCGGTATAAGGTGTGGTTCGCTTCGTATTAGGATTTACTCCGAAAGCGAAGAAACTTACAACAAAGAGTCCCTCCCGACTGTTTACCAAAAACACAGCACTCTGCTAACTCGTAAGAGGATGTATAGGGTGTGACGCCTGCCCGGTGCTCGAAGGTTAATTGATGGGGTTAGCATTAGCGAAGCTCTTGATCGAAGCCCGAGTAAACGGCGGCCGTAACTATAACGGTCCTAAGGTAGCGAAATTCCTTGTCGGTTAAATACCGACCTGCATGAATGGCGTAACGAGATGGGAGCTGTCTCAAAGAGGGATCCAGTGAAATTGTAGTGGAGGTGAAAATTCCTCCTACCCGCGGCAAGACGGAAAGACCCCGTGGACCTTTACTACAGCTTGACACTGCTATTTGGATAAGAATGTGCAGGATAGGTGGGAGGCTTTGAGTATATGACGCCAGTTGTATATGAGCCGTTGTTGAGATACCACTCTTTCTTATTTGGGTAGCTAACCAGCTTGAGTTATCCTCAAGTGGGACAATGTCTGGTGGGTAGTTTGACTGGGGCGGTCGCCTCCCAAATAATAACGGAGGCTTACAAAGGTTGGCTCAGAACGGTTGGAAATCGTTCGTAGAGTATAAAGGTATAAGCCAGCTTAACTGCAAGACATACAAGTCAAGCAGAGACGAAAGTCGGTCTTAGTGATCCGGTGGTTCTGTGTGGAAGGGCCATCGCTCAAAGGATAAAAGGTACCCCGGGGATAACAGGCTGATCTCCCCCAAGAGCTCACATCGACGGGGAGGTTTGGCACCTCGATGTCGGCTCATCGCATCCTGGGGCTGGAGCAGGTCCCAAGGGTATGGCTGTTCGCCATTTAAAGCGGTACGCGAGCTGGGTTCAGAACGTCGTGAGACAGTTCGGTCCCTATCTGCCGTGGGCGTAAGAAGATTGAAGAGATTTGACCCTAGTACGAGAGGACCGGGTTGAACAAACCACTGGTGTAGCTGTTGTTCTGCCAAGAGCATCGCAGCGTAGCTAAGTTTGGAACGGATAAACGCTGAAAGCATCTAAGCGTGAAGCCAACTCTAAGATGAATCTTCTCTAAGCTCTCTAGAAGACTACTAGTTTGATAGGCTGGGTGTGTAATGGATGAAAGTCCTTTAGCTGACCAGTACTAATAGAGCGTTTGGCTTATCTTATTTAAGCATCACTTCCTTGTTAAGGTTTTTAATAAAGCTTTGAATGTTTTTATATGAAAACTACATTAGCTTATAAAATCTTACAAGTAAAGTTTATATTAGAACTTGCTCTTAACATTGTTTTTTAAGTATTCTTGAAATAAAACAATAAAATGATTTAGTTTAGTAAAACATCTAAATATAAGAATAAGATGAAAGCTAAAAATAAAAATGATTTTTATATTTAAATCTTATTGATTGTTTTTATTATGCTATATTAAATAGAATATTTAAATAACAATGTCCGTGATTATACAGATGTGGAGACGCCTTGCTCCATCCCGAACCAAGAAGCTAAGCACATCGTGGGTGATGATACTACGCCTTACTGGCAGGGGGAAAGTAGCTCATTGCGGACTTGTTAATTCTCTTATTATTCTTACTTTATATATAATCTTATGTTTGTTTTTATTGTTAGTTATTAAAATTATTTATTGCTTTAATCCTTAAATTAGTTTGTTTTTTTATTAATCTGATAAAATTGGTTTTTTATGTATTTTTAGTAGAGTTTTTAAATTTGGTTTGAAATCATTCATTGAGTGTTTTTATTTGGCATATAGCTTGGGTTTTAGTTGTAGGTAAAGTTAATATTTGTAATAAGTATTATTAAATGAAGTAGGAGTATAATTTTGTATTTTGATAGATTTTCAAATAAAAATTACAGGTTTTATAAAAATATTAATTTTTATAATGTATTTTATCTTTTTATTTTTGGAGGATATATGAAAAAATTATTTTTAACTTTATCACTGGGTTTTGCTACTTTATTGGCCAATGAAAAATTATTAAATATTTATGAAAGTCCTACTTGTGGATGTTGTGATCTTTGGGCTGATTATATGAAAGATAAAGGTTATAAAGTGCAAATACACAAAAGCGAGGATTTTTTAAAAATAAAAGAAAAAATGAATATTCAGCCTATGTATCAAAGTTGCCATACTGGCGTAATTGATGGTTATGCTATAGAAGGACATGTTCCTGAAGATGCAGTTGCTTGGCTTTTGAAAAATAAACCTGAAGATGTTATAGGTATTTCTGCTCCTGGTATGCCTCAGGGAAGTCCTGGGATGGAGCAAGGTTATGAAGAAGAATATCCTGTGGTTTTAATGCTTAAAAATGGAGATTATAAAATTTATGGGATCTACAAAGGATATAATTTAATCAAGACAAACTAAGCAATTTTGCTTAGTTTATTTTATATATTAATGGTATTCTTATATGAAAAGTTTTTTCATATTGTGGAAAATTCTTAGACGCTATATGTATAGTTTCTAAGGCACTATCGTTTAATAATTTATATTTTGATGGTTTTAATATTTTTAAGTTTAATAGATTTTTATCTTTAGTCCATGTGAATTCTACTAAAATTTCGCCACTCATTCGCATTTTTTTGGCTTGTCTAGGAAAGATTAAAGCTTCATCTATAGCTTGTTTAACTTCTTTTAAAAGTTCATTGTTATTAGTTAAAGATATGCTTTCTTGAGAAGTTGTTGGAGTGTTTTTTTCTTGTGCTATAGTTTTTTGAGGTTTTATTTTTTCATTTAATTGATTTATTGCCTTGGTATTGGTTAAAGTATTTGTTTTTTTAGGTTGAATGATAGCCTTTTCTTTTGTTTGTTCTGGTTTTTTTATTTTTTCTTGTTTAGGTTGTTCGGTTTTTACTTTAGGGGAATCTTGTAAAAATTGTTTTATGGCTATATTAAATTTTTCTTCTTTTGAAGCACTATGTTGTATATGTAAAAAATTCTTAGTATAAATAAAAATAAAAAATAAAGGCAAAAAGAGAAATAAAGTGATAAAAAAGGATTGATTTTTATGATTGTTTATAAATGTTTTCATCTTTTTTGCTCTGTTAAAATTTGAAAATTTTCATGATTTTTATTTTTTAAAATATCAATAATTTTTACAAAACTTTCAAATTTTGCTTCTTTATCACTTTTTAACTCTACTAATGTTTTAGAATCTATAGTGTCAAATTTTGCTTTTATTTCTTCTAAGGAAGCTGTTTTTCCATCGATATAAAATTCATTTTCTTTATTGATTAAAATACTCACTTTGTCTTTATTTTCGTTTATGGAATTTGAATTTTCACTTTGAGGTAGATTGATTTTGATTTCACCATGCGCGATAAAAGTGGATATGCTTAAAATAATAGCTAGTAAAACAAGCATTATGTCTATAAAAGGAATGATGTTTAAACCCTCATTTTTTGGTAATTTAAGCATTTTTATCCTTAAAAATACGATATGCATTACTCAAGGTTGATATTTTCCTAAGTAATCCATTATAAGCCATCAAAGAAGGGATAGCAACTAAAATTCCTAATGCTGTAGCTTTTAAAGCTAGCGATAAACCAATAACAATAGATTTAACATCAATATTCCCGCTTGCACCCATGTCGTAAAATGTAATCATAATCCCCACTACAGTTCCCAAAAGTCCTACATAAGGAGCATTAGTGTAAATGATATAAAGCATGGTGAGATTTTCACTAATTGCATCATCAAATTTTTCTTGACATTGATAATCATTTAGCTTAATTTTTCTAAAAAACAATATACGTTCTATAGTGCACCATATAGCAATAAATGCCATTATTCCTAAAACAATAAATATAATTAAGTCAATGTAAGTTTTTAAAAATTCCATCTTATCCTCGTTTTATTTTTTTGTGATTATATTACTAAAAATTAAATTTTTTATTAATAACAATTATCATAATTGATACAATAAATTTATTTTAAATTAATAATTATTATCATAATATTCCAGTTTTGAAAATATATTTATAAGAAAGGAAATAATGAAAAAACATTGTTTATCGTTTTGTGTTGCTAGTTTTTTGGTCTGCAATGCTTTATCGCAAGAAGTTTTATTAGATAGCTCCATAGTAAGCGCTTCTGGTTTTTCTCAAGATATTAAAGAAGCCCCTGCTACTATAAATGTGATTAGCAAAAAAGATTTAGAAAGTAAGCCTTATAGAGATGTTGCCGAAGCTATTGCTGATATTCCTGGTGTGGATTTATTTGCTAGTAAAGGAAAAACTGGATCTTATAATATTACCATGAGAGGTATTACAGGATACACTTTAATTTTAATTGACGGACGGCGACAAGGGATAGGTGGAGAAGTAGGGCCTAATGGTTTTAATGAAATTTCAAATTCATTTTTGCCACCAATTTCTAGTATAGAAAGAATAGAAGTAATCAAAGGACCAATGAGTACTTTATATGGTTCTGAAGCTTTAGGTGGTGTTGTAAATATCATTACAAAAAAAGTAAGCGATAAATGGGAAACATCAATTAGTTTAGATAGTATTTTTAATGCACATAAAGAATGGGGTAATACTTATGGTACAAGTATATATTCAAGTGGCCCATTGATGAATAATCGTTTGGGACTTACTTTGCGTTTTAGAGAATTTTATAGGGAGCAATCTAATATAAAATATAGAGATGGTGGTGGAAAAGAAATCGAAGCAAAAAAGGAACAAAGTCCTACAAAAGCTAATAATTTTAATTTAGGAACTAGGCTAAATTACTTAGTAGATGATTATAATACCTTGATATTTGATATTGATTTTTCAAGAAATCACTATGATAATAATAGAGGTCAAATAGGTGATTTAACTGTGCCTGGAGACGACGCAGGTTCGTTAAAGGGTGGCTATAAAGATACTATGCAAGTAGATAAATTAGTAACTTATTTAAGCCATGAGGGTGTGTATGAAGATTTTTCGATTACTTCTACCTTGCAGTATAACCGTGTAAGTAATGATGGGAGAGAGGTTATTGGTTTATCTAATCAGCCATTTTTAGGGCAAAATAGAGATATAGTTGCTGAAGATATTATTGTAGATACAAGATCAGTTATTCCTTTAGGCCAAAGTCATATTTTAAGCGTGGGTGGTGAATATAGACTTGAAAAAATGCAAGATAAAATCGCTAATCCAACGAATTTTGATCAGTATTTATTAGCTTTTTTTGCAGAAGATGAGTATAGTATAAGAGATGATTTAAGATTTACTTTCGGTGCAAGGTATAATCATCATGAAATTTTTGGAAATAATATTTCACCAAGAGCTTATTTAGTTTATAATCCTACTAGCGAGCTTACTTTAAAAGGTGGTGTTTCAACAGGCTTTAGAACTCCATATGCTAATAGATTGATAGCAGGTGCTTATAATTATAGTGGACAGGGTAAGTACCCTATGTATGGAAATCCAAATCTAAAAGAAGAAACATCGCTTAATTATGAATTAGCTGCTGTTTACAATAATGACTTATTTTATATTTCAGCAACCGGGTTTTTGACAAATTTTAAAGATAAAATCTCAGAACAAGAATTTAAAAAAGATGATATGATACCAGGTGTTGGTACTTGTGGAGCTTATAAATGTTATAAGGATGTAAATCTTGGCAAGGTTGAATACAAAGGCATAGAGCTTGGAGCAGGGATTACTCCTATAGAACATTTAAATCTAGATTTAGCTTACACTTATCTTGATAGTGAAGTAAAAGATGCACAAGATAAGACTGTGATAGGAAAGCCAGAAATTGATAGTTTAAAACACAATATCATGTTAAAAGCAAGTTATAATATCTTTAATAAATTCACTCCATGGGTAAAAGGTGAGTGGCAAATAGATCGTTATATGGGTGATACAAATATTAATAGAGAATACTATCAAGATGTCTTTTTAGCTTCTATGGGTGTGCGTTATGATATCAATAAAAATTGGAACATCAATGCAGCAATTTATAATCTTTTTGATAAAAGTTTTACAAATGATTGGGAATCTTATAAAAACAAAGATGATGAAGATGTTTGGGTAAATACTTATAATCGTATAGAAGAGGGAAGAAGAATTTATATTTCAATCAACGGCAGTTTTTAATTTTGTATAGTTGGGGAACCAAAGAGCTTGTTAAGAGCTTCTTTGGTTTCGTCTTTAGGGTCGTATTTTTTAGCGTCTTTTTTAAAATTTTCAAAATGCTCATTTAGATTTGGAGTGCTTTTTACTTCTTGTTTTATGGGAGTTTTGAATATATCTTGCAGCTTTTGAGTATCTATGGTTTCTATTTTTTGGATTTTAATTTGTGCTTTTTCTCCAAAAAGCTCATGAAGTAATGTTTTGATTAATTTAAAACCATTGTTTAAAACCATTCTATCATCATCTTTAGCATGCGAGCTAATGCTTAAAATGTCATCTTCAAAAGAAACAAACTGTGTGGTTTTTTTGAAAACTTCAGCTAAGTCATAATCTCTTTTATATATTGCTTTTAAGAGATTTTCATAAGGACTAAGTTTTTCTTCTTTAGGGGTTTGTTGAATAGAAGGAATTTCTTGTTGTTTTGGATTTGGCATGCTATCTTGTTTTGAACCTTTAATAGCCTCATCAATGCTTTTTAGATAAGTTGCTTCAATAAGCATGAAAGCCATAACGCAAAGCACAAAACTATCATCATCACTAGAATTTAACATAGTCTTAGCGCGTGAAAGAATTCTAAAAAATCTTTCATAAATTAACATAGAAAAAAGATTATTTTTGGCAAAAAATGTTTCTTTTAAAAAAAATATCATCTCATCAATGACATTGCTTGCTTCGTAATCTTCAAATTCTTTTAAAAACTCAAGAACTTTATCCTTATCATTAGCTAAAATGGCTTGATAAAATTCTTCAATTTTAGCTGGATCTAAAAAGCCTAGCATAGCGGTGATTTTTTGTGTTTGTATATCATTTTGACAATACACTATGGCTTGATCTAATAAAGTTAGAGTATCTCTTAAAGATCCGTTTCCGCTTCTTGCAATGAGTTTTAAAGCTTCTTTTTCATAACTAATATTTTCTTTTTCCAAAATCCATTCAAGATGATTTAAGATATCATGGGTAGAAATTTGCTTAAATCTAAAATGCTGCGTTCTTGAAAGAACTGTGGCAGGAAGTTTTAAAGGATCGGTTGTCGCTAGTATAAATTTTACGTAACTTGGTGGCTCTTCTAAGGTTTTAAGCAAGGCATTTGCTGCTTGTGGGGTGAGCATATGCACTTCATCGATAATAAAAATTTTAAACCTAGCTAAAGATGGAGCGTATTTGACTTGCTCGATAAGCTCTTGAATGTCTTCTAAGCTTCTATGGCTTGCAGCATCCATTTCTATAATGTCTATATTAGAGCCATTAAGCGAAGATAAACATTGGGAACATTCTCCACAAGGGTTAGCACTTGGTCCATTTTCGCATACTAGAGCTCTTGAAAAAATTCTTGCACTTGAAGTCTTTCCGCTTCCACGTAGTCCTGAAAACAAATAAGCATGTGCTAAACGGTTGTTTTCAAGAGCATATTTTAAGCTTGTAGAAACAGTATTTTGCCCTACAAGTTCATTGAAATTTTTTGGTCTGTATTTAACAGCAAGAGCTTGAAGCATTGCTACTCATTCATGATAGATAATAACTCTTCGTTGCTTTTAGTTTTTAGCATTTTAGAGTATAAAAATTTTAATGCTTCTATATCATCCATTTGTGAAATAGCTGATCTAATTGCCCAAATTTTTTGAAGTTTTTCGACACCTTGGAGCAATTCTTCTTTTCTAGTACCTGATTTTATGATGTTAATTGCAGGGTAAATTCTTCTATCTGAAATATTTCTATCAAGAACGATTTCACTATTTCCTGTTCCTTTAAATTCTTCAAAAATTACTTCATCCATTCTTGAGCCTGTTTCTATCAAAGCAGTTGCTATAATGGTTAATGAGCCACCATGCTCTATATTTCTAGCTGCACCAAAAAAGCGTTTTGGTTTATGTAAGGCATTTGCATCAACCCCACCGCTTAAAACCTTACCACTACTTGGCGTAGCAGTATTATAAGCTCTTGCTAATCTTGTAATAGAATCAAGCAAGATAATGACATCTTTGCCTGTTTCTACCATTCTTTTTGCTTTTTCTATAACAAGCTCAGCTACTCTAACATGATTATAAGCAGGTAAGTCAAAAGTAGAGCTAAAAACCTCACCTTTAACACATCTTTGCATATCTGTAACTTCTTCAGGGCGCTCATCTACTAAAAGTACAATCAAATGTGCCTCTGGGTGATTTTTAGCAATAGCAGTAGCTAGTTCTTTCATTAGCTCAGTTTTACCAGTTCTTGGAGGTGCCACGATTAAGCTTCTTTGACCTTTTCCTATAGGAGCAAATAAATCAAGCATTCTACCTGTTAGTTTTAAAGGATCGTATTCTAATTTGATTTTTTCAGTTGGAAAAATTGGAGTAAGATTGTCAAATAAAGGTCTTTCTCTAGCTTCTTTTAATGGAAGATAATTAATCGCTTCAATTTTTAACAAAGCGTAGTATTTTTCTTGATCTTTTGGTTCTCTAACTTGACCGGTAACTATATCCCCAACGCGCAGAGCAAATTTGCGAATTTGTGAGTTTGACACATAAGCATCATTTACACTATCGCTTAAATTTGAATCCATTCCACGCAAAAAGCCATAGCCTTCAGGTGAAATTTCTAAAATTCCTGTAAAGAGTATAAAACCACCTTTTTTGGTTTGTGCTTTTAGAATTTCAAAAATAAGATCTTGTCTTCTAAATTCTCTTGGGTTTTCTATTTCTGCTTCATTAGCAATTTTAACTAAGCTTTCTAGATCAAGCAACTTTAAATCTTCTATCTTATAACCTTCCACTGGAATGTGTGTTCTTTGATGTTGTTTTTTTTCTTTTGTATTTTCCATATATCCTCTAAAATGTAGAAAATGTAGTATTTAATAATGAATAAGAGATTTTATTCAAAAAAATGCTTCTTTGTCAAATTTTTAAAATTATAATATAGCTTTGTAAATAATTTTTAAAATAGTGATTTTAAAAAAATGATAAAATATTGTAAAAAATTATTGAAGAAAGTATAAGATGAAATGTAAACACTGCCAATTAAGTTTCAGACAAGATCAAATGATAGAAAAAAATGGAAATTATTTTTGCTGTAAGGGTTGTGAGAGTGTTTATGAGATTTTACAAGAAAATAATTTGGAAGAATTTTATGAAAAACTTGGCAATCAAACCCTAACTCCTGCCATAATAGAACATAATGTTAAAGATTATGAAAAATACATACAAAAAACCAAAGAAGGTTTTAGTGAGATTTTTTTACTTATAGAAGAAATTCATTGTGCCGCCTGTGTTTGGCTTAATGAAAAAATTCTCATTAAAAGTGAAGGGGTGATAGAAGTTGATATTAATTCTATTACTCATAAAGCTAGAATTGTTTTTGATGAAAAAAGTATAAATTTAGCAAAAATTATCCAAAGCATAGAAAGTATTGGTTATAAAGCTAGTGTGTATTTGCCTACAAAGAATGAACAAAGAGCAACCCAAACTAAAAGAGATTTTTATGCAAAATTAATAGTTGCCATAGCTTGTGTGATGAATATCATGTGGATATCTGTAGCCAAGTATGCTGGGTTTTTTAGTGGCATGGAAGCTGATACTAAGGATATTTTACATTTTGCTGAATTTTTACTTTGTACTCCTGTGCTTTTTTATACAGGCTCGATTTTTTATAAAAATGCCTATTATGCTTTGAAATTTAAAAGTGTTAATATGGATACTTTGGTAATTAGTGGGGCAAGTTTAGCTTATATATATTCAATATGGGCAATGTTTTCAAGAGCTTCGCAAGTGTATTTTGATTCTGTAGCGATGATTATTTGTTTTGTTTTTATAGGAAAGTACTTAGAGCTTTTAAGTAAGAAAAAAGCCCTTGATACGCTTGATCATTTACGATCGTTTTTAAGCAGTGAAGTAAGGGTTTTAAAAAATGACAAAATAGAAAATATCGATGTAGAAGAAGTGCAAATAGGAGATATTATAGAATTAAAAGAAGGCGATAGAATTTTAATAGATGGAGTGTGTGTTAGTGGTAATATTAGCTTGGATATGTCTAGTTTAAGTGGAGAGAGTTTACCACTTGATGTGCAAAAAGATGATATGATTTATTCTGCTTCTTTGGTTTTAAGCGGGAATGCTTTATATAGGGCAAATGCACTTTATAAGGATTCTAAATTAGCTAGGATTATTAATTTACTTGAAAACTCCAGTTCAAAAAAAGCCAAAATAGAAAAAATGGTACAGCAAGTAAGTAAGTATTTTTCACCTATTATTTTAACTTGTGCTTTACTTTGCTTTGCTTTTACTTTTTTTGTGTTAAATTTGGGTTTTGAAGAGGCTATGATACGCATGGTTTCTGTGTTAATTATAGCTTGCCCATGTGCTTTAGCTTTGGCTACTCCAGTGAGTTCTTTAGTAGCAATTAGTGCTGGTTTGAAAGAAAAAATTTTATTTAAAGAAGCAGGTGTTGTGGAGGATTTGAGCAAGTGTAATGTGGTTGTGTTTGATAAAACAGGGGTTTTAACAAAGGCTAGCTTAGAAGTTAAAAAAAGCTTTTTGGATGAGAGTTTGGATAAAAATGAGTTATTAAATTTCTTACACCTAACTAACCACCCAGTGGCTAAAAGCATTTTGAAATTTTTAGATGAAAAAATCGATGGCAGAATAGAATTTGAAAAAGTTCAAAATTTTCAAGCAAGAGGCTATAAAGCCTTTTTGGGCAAAGATGAATTTTTGGGAGGAAATGAGAAATTTTTCAAAGAAAATCATATGCAAGTACAAGAATTTCAAACCACGCATTTTATATTTGCTAAAAATAAAATTATATTAGCAGTTTTTGAGTTAGAAGATAGTATGAGAGAAAGCTCCGAAGAGTTGATTAGATTTATGAAAGAATGTAAAATGCAAATTTATATGTTAAGTGGTGATAATTTATCTGCTGTGAGTAAGGTGGCTGAAAAATTAAAAATAAATAATTTCAAAGCCTCGTGTATGCCAGAAGATAAAATGCAAATAATAGCTAATTTAAATCAAACAGGTAAGGTTTTAATGGTAGGAGATGGAGTAAATGATGCTTTAGCACTTTCTTATGCAGGTGTTGGGGTTTCTTTAAAAGAAGGTTCTGAGCTTGCTATGGAAAATAGTGATATTATATTGTTAAAAAATGACCTAAAAAGCTTACAAAAAGCCATACAAATAGCTAAAAAAACTTATCAAATTATTAAACAAAATTTGGCTTTTTCTTTATTTTATAATGCCTTGAGCATGCCTTTAGCTTTTTTTGGTTTGATTAATCCCTTAATCGCGGCTTTATCAATGTCTTTTAGTAGTATAATAGTGATTTTAAATGCTTTAAGGATTAAAAAATGAACGGTGTTTTAATGATGATGATAGGCGTTTCTTTGGTTGCTTTGTTTTTGGCAATTTGCGCTTTGCTTTGGGGTATAAAGAATAAACAATTTGATGATGATTATAAATTTACTACTTTAAATGATAGCGAAGAAGCTTTAAATGATGCGGTGATTTTAGAAAAAAGAAAAAAAGAAGCTTTAGAAAAGAACAAAAAACAGCCATAAAGGCTGTTAAATTATTTTTTTAAGCTTTCGATATATTCTTCAATTGCTTTGAAATCTGCTTCTGTTAAACCTTTAAGGTTGATTTTCATGATGGCACCTTGACCATAAGCATTTCTTTTACCTGCTGCATAGTCTTTCATGTATTGCAATCTTTCAGCTGCAGTTAAAGAATTTAAAGCAGGAACTTTGTTAAGATAAACTTTATCTGCTTTAGCACCATGACATACTGCACATTTTTTGTAAAGTGTAGCACCATCTGCAGCAAAAGCTGAAACACCAAGACATGCTAAAGCTGATAAAACAAGTAGCTTTTTCATTGTATCACTCCTATATAAATTGAAAATAAAATGTTTTGAATTATAAGCTTTTTTTATTTAAAGTCGCTTAAAAAACTTTTTTACTTGATAAATTATAAAAATCTTAATAAAAATACATTATAATTTTTTTATGAAAACAAGGGCGTTATTTTTAGATAGAGATGGGATTATTAATATAGATAAAAAATACGTTCACAAGATCAGTGATTTTGAATTTTGTGATGGTATTTTTGAACTTTGCGAATTTTTTCAAAAGCAAAATTTTTTAATTTTTGTAGCTACTAATCAATCAGGCATTGCAAGAGCTTATTATAGTGAAAAAGATTTTGAAATTTTAAGTTCATATATGTTGGATGAGTTTTTAAAAAGAAACATTAGAATAGAAAAAATTTATCACTGCCCGCATTTAGAAAATTGTAAATGTCGTAAG
The DNA here is from genome assembly GCF_025771175.1 of Campylobacter sp. RKI_CA19_01128. Classification (NCBI taxonomy): domain Bacteria; kingdom Pseudomonadati; phylum Campylobacterota; class Epsilonproteobacteria; order Campylobacterales; family Campylobacteraceae; genus Campylobacter; species Campylobacter sp. RKI_CA19_01128. The sequence continues at coordinate 33,954 of NZ_JAKMPU010000010.1, read as the reverse complement.
CCAAAACCTGGCATGCTTTTAAAAGCACAACAAGAATTTGATATAGATTTTTCACAATCTTTTTTTATAGGGGATAATTTAAGCGATATGCAAGCTGGAATTAATGCTGGTGTAAAAAATCTATTTTTGATTAATGAAAATTATAATGATGATAAAAACTATAAGGTCTTTAAAAATTTAAAAGAACTTTTGCATTATTTAAAGGATAGAAAATGAAAATAGTGATAACGGGTGGAGCAGGTTTTATAGGCTCTGCACTTGCTTTAGAACTTCAAGATAAACATGAAGTTTTGATTGTAGATAAAATGCGTTCAAGCACTACTTTTGAAAATGGAAATTTAGAAAGCTTTGGTCATTTTAAAAATATTTTAGATTTTGAAGGTGAGCTTTATGTGGGTGATATTAATGATGAAAGAACTTTAAAAGTTATAAAAGATTTTAAACCCGATGCGATCTTTCATAAGGCCGCAATTTCAGATACAACTGTTTATGATCAAAACAAAGTTTTAAAGACTAATTTAAACACTTTTAAAGATTTTATAGAACTTGCTTTAGAACTTAATGCAAAATTGATCTATGCGAGTTCAGCCTCAGTTTATGGAGATGCTCCAAGCCCGCAAACTGTAAATTTAAGTGAAGCCCCTAAAAACCCTTATGCATTTTCAAAATTAATGATGGATAAATTAGCAAAAAAATACTTTGATAAAATGCATATAATCGGGCTTAGATATTTTAATGTATATGGCAAGGGAGAATTTTTTAAAAATAGCACTGCTTCTATGATTTTGCAATTTGGACATCAAATTTTAGCGGGCAAAAGTCCGCGTTTATTTGAAGGAAGTGATCAAATTTATCGTGATTTTGTATATATTAAAGATATTGTGAGTGCAAATTTGCAAGCTTTAGAAGCAAAAAGCGGAATTTATAATGTAGCTACAGGTAAGGCAAGAACTTTTCAAGATATAGTTGATATTTTACAAAAAGAATTAAACACTAATTATCCTTGTGAGTATATTCCCAATCCTTATAAAAACGCTTATCAATTTCATACTCAAGCAAAATTAGATGAGAGTTTTTCATATAAAGCTAAATTTGGTCTTGAAGAGGGAATAAAAGATTATTTAGATGAGATTAAAAGGCTTTATGAAAAGGAAGTAAATGCTTGATTTTTTAAGTTCTAAAAAGCCAAAAATTTTAGTTGTTGGGGATTTTATGGTGGATCATTATATATGGTGTGATTGTACTAGAATTTCTCCAGAAGCTCCTGTAATGGTGATGAAATCACAAAAAGAAGATAAAAGACTAGGTGGAGCTGGTAATGTATATGCAAATTTAAAAAGTCTTGGTGCTGAGGCTTTTGCTCTAGGACTTGTGGGTGATGATGAGAGTGGAAGATTTTTAAAAGAAAATTTAAATGCAAAATTATTAGTAGAAAAAGATAGAAAAACCCCTCTTAAGAGTAGAGTTTTATCACATTCTCAGCAAGTTTTAAGGCTTGATGATGAGAATGATTTTGATACTAAATTAGAAGATGAAATTATCAAAGAATATAAAAAAATTGCAAAAGATTATGATGCGATTGTTTTGAGTGATTATGCCAAAGGGATTTTAACTTCAAAAGTAACAAAAGCTTTGATAGAGCATGCAAATACTTTAAATTTACCTATTTTGATTGATCCAAAAGGAAGTGATTTTAGCAAATATCAAAATGCAACCTTGCTAACTCCAAATAAAAAAGAAGCTATTCAAGCTTTGGGTGTAGAAAAAATTGATAATTTAGAAAAAGCTTTGAAAAAATTAAAAGATGATTTAAATTTAGCTTATTCTATTATAACTTTATCTGAAGAAGGAATAGCACTTTTTGATGAAAAATTACATATTATTCCTGCAAAAGCCTTGGAGGTTTATGATGTAACAGGAGCTGGAGATAGTGTTATAGCTATGCTTGCTTATGCTTTGGCTTTAAAAGTTGATATTGTAAAAGCGTGCGAGCTAGCAAATGATGCAGCAGCTGTTGTGGTAGCAAAAGTAGGAAGTGTGAGTGTAAGTTTAGAAGAGATAAAAAACCTCAAAAAAGCTTCTTTTGAAGATAAAATTAAAAGCAAAGAAGAGCTTGTAAAATTGCTACAAGATCAAAAAGTAGTTTTTACCAACGGGTGTTTTGATATTATGCATTATGGTCATATAAAATATCTTGAAAAAGCTAAAAAATTAGGAGATATCTTAGTTGTAGGTTTAAATTCAGATGAAAGCGTAAAAAGACTAAAAGGAAATTCAAGACCTATAAATTTAGAGTTTCAACGTGCATGTATGCTTGCGAGCATGTATTTTGTAGATTATGTAGTGATTTTTGATGAGGATACTCCTTATGAATTGATAGAGTTTTTAAAACCTGATGTGCTAGTTAAGGGAGCTGATTATAAAGACAAAGAGGTAGTGGGTTCAAATTTAGTAAAAAAAGTAGAATTGATCGACTTTGAAGATGGATTTAGCACTACCAATATAATTAATAGGATTGCAAATGATAAATAAAATCGAAAAGGAATTTATTCAACATCAAAAAACTTTAGAACAAAGTTTGAGTTTAAAAGAGCAAATTGCTATGGTTGCTCAAGAGTTAAAAGTGTGCTTGAAAAGTGGTGGGAAAATTTTAATTTGTGGAAATGGTGGAAGCGCTGCAGATAGCCAGCATTTTGCAGCTGAACTTAGCGGAAGATATAAAAAAGAAAGAAAGGCTTTAGCTGCTATTGCTCTAAGCACTGATACTTCTGCTTTAAGTGCTATAGGAAATGATTATGGTTTTGAATTTGTTTTTTCAAGACAAGTTGAAGCTTTAGCTAGTGATAATGATGTGTTGATTGGAATTTCTACTAGTGGAAAAAGTCCAAATGTGATTAAAGCTTTTGAAAAAGCTAGAGAAATTGGTGCTAAGTGTATAGGACTCAGTGGAAAGGGTGGTGGAGTGATGAATGAACTATGTGAGCATAATATAGTCATTCCAAGCGATGATACAGCTAGAATTCAAGAAATGCATATTTTAATTATACATTGTTTATGTGATTTGATAGAAGAAGAATATTAAGTTTGGGTTATTTTCCCAAACTTAAATAATATTCAATTTGATCTTTTTGTAAAATTCTAATTAAATTTGTACTTCCTGCAACACCTATTGGAAAACCTGCAGTAAGAGTATAAACTCCATCTTTTTTCATAAGGCCTTTTTCGACTCCAAGTTTTACAGAATTGCTTAAAAGCTCTGTTAAATTTTCATGTTTTTCTATTAATATAGCAGGTTGAACTCCCCAAACTATACTTAAAAAATTTAAAGCTTTTTTAGAATGAGTAATAGCTATGATATCCATTTTTGGACGATATCTTGCTGTTTTAACCGCAGAAGCACCACTACTTGTGATGGTAAAAATTGCATTTGCATTTAAATCGGTTGCTAGTTGTGTGCTTGATTTAGCAATAATATCGGTTTCATTGAAACATTTAAAGGTTTCAAATTTTTCATAAGGATAGTTTTTTTCTGTTTCTATAATGGTTTGAGTCATAATATCAACCGCATTTGCCGGATCAATCCCTACTGCGCTTTCTTCGCTAAGCATAACTGCATCAGTACCATCAAGCACAGCATTAGCAACATCTGAAATTTCAGCTCTTGTGGCAGTTTTGGATTTTGCAAGTGAAAAAAGCATTTGAGTAGCAGTGATGACAGGTTTATTAGCCTCGTTAGCCTTTTTAATGATGAGTTTTTGTATATTTGGCACTCTATAATAAGGCACTTCAATACCCAAATCCCCTCTTGCTACCATTATACCATCACTGCAATTTATGATTTCATCGATATTTTCAACAGCATCAAATTTTTCTATTTTTGCAAAAATAGCAATTTTGGCATTATTTTCATCAAGTATTTTCTTAACTTCATCAATATCATGAGCATTTTGTACAAAAGAGATGGCTAAAAAGTCAACATCATTTTTAATACCCCATGCAAGATCATCTTTATCTTTTTGGGTGATAACATCGATATTAATTTTTGTATTAGGAAAATTAATTCCCTTGTTTGAACTAAGCACCCCGCTATTTTCTACTTGGGTTTGGATAAAATCTTTTTCAACTTGCACTACTTTAGTTTTGATGGAGCCATCACAAAGATAGATGTATTCTCCTACCTTTAGCATTGAAAGAATTTCAGGATGATTAATACAGACTTTATAATGTTCATTAGAAAGTTTTTCTCCTTCAAAAGTATCCTTGTAAAAGTCTAGTCTATCTCCATTTTTTAATTCAAAAGCTTCTGGAATTTTTAAGGTTCTAATTTTTGGTCCACTAATATCTTGTAAAATTCCAATTCTTGCATTAAGTTCAGTTGCTACTTTTCTAATAGTAGTTAGATTTTGACTATGATACTCATGGGTTCCATGTGAAAAATTTAAACGAAAAACATTCACCCCATTAATAATCATTTGTCTTATTGTAGCTTCGTTTTCACTTGCTGGTCCAATCGTTGCAACTATTTTTGTTTTTTTTAGCATTTTTTATCCTTTTTATAGTAGTTCGCTAGTAAATAAATCCTCATTAAAATTAGCACCCAAGTATTGACAAATAAGTTTTGCATCTCTATAACCATTGCCAAGACAGCTTGTAGCACCTGGACTTGGTGTCATATTGAAAATTATACCTGGAATTTCAGTGATACTTGCTTCACCAAGCATTAATTCTCCTGCCTTTTTATCAAGTACTTGAGGACGTACTCCGCCAAAATTTTTAGCATAGTATATATCATCTGTTTTCAAACTAGGAACTATTTTTCTTGCATCTTTTACAAAAAGTCTTTTGTTAATGTAAGGAATTTCAAATAAATAATTATAAAGAATATAATTTCTAATAGTAGAATCTTTAAAAAGATTAAAGCAAATTTTGACTACATTCATGTCTAAGTTAAGTGTTTTGAAAAATTCAGGTAGTGATTTAAAACCATGGTATCTTTCTAACATAGGGATAACTAAGGCAGTAGGGCCAAAGCGTGTATTCATATTAGCTAATAAATCAGGATCACCATGTAGCGCAGCAAATGGTAGTTTTGGATTTTGCACCATGTAAACTTTACCATTTAAAATTTTTCTTTTAGACATATAAAAACTTCCTGCAACCGGAAAGCAAGATTTATCTAATCCTATACCCATTTTATGTGCCAAAAATAAAGAATGCGCTCCTGCATTTACTATAATAGATTTCGCACTATATTCTTTAAAATCTTTTGTTTTAATATAAAAAATATCATCTTTTTTTTCTATAAACACAACTTCTTGATTGTAGGCAACATGAGTATTTTTTCCTTGTTTGCAAGCTTGCTCTATAAGATTTTGACTCATCAAGCCAAAATCTACTGTGGTATAAACCGCTCCTGCTTCTACACCCATAGCTACTACTTCATCGGTTCTATCATTTATGCCATCTTCACCTAATACAACATTAGGTTCTATTTGCTTAATTTCATCTTTAGTATAAAATTTAATATAAGGATATAATTCTTTAAATTCTTCATATCTATTTTTCATATACTCACATTCCTTGTCTCCAACTGCAAGTGCGAGTTTTTGGTGTGAGTGCATAAACTTATTTTGTGCATTTTGCAAAAGACCATATTTTACAATCATATCTGCTGTTGTCTTAACTTTTTTTGCTTTTTCTAAAGTGTAATTTGTCTCTATATCACCACAGTGGATAGTTTGTGAATTGCTTGTGCTATGGCTATTTAAAGTTGCAGCGCTATTGTATTTTTCTAACAAAGCAATATTTTGAATATTTGTGTATCTAGCCAGCTCGTAAAATACTGCAGCACCAGAAATCCCACCGCCAATTACCACGGTATCAAAATGTTTTTGATCCATTGTTATCAATTCCTTTTGTGTGTTTGATTTTGCTAATAATATCAAAATATAGTTGTTTTGAGTAAATAAATTTTATAATTTCAAGTGCTTGGGTATAGAAATAAATTTTAAAGTATAAAATTTTCACAAACAGCTTTTTTCATACCTCTAAAAATTAAAAATTTATCATAAATTGCATAGTCGAAAAAATTTGCAAGAAATTGCCCATCTCCGCCTGTAAAATATAATTTTTTATCATATGCACTATCTTTTATAAGTAAATATATGCTTTTAAAAACTCCATAACTTAAAGCATCAACGGTTCTTTGAGGGAAAGCATCAAAATTAATCTGTGTGTTTAGCTCGTATCTTAAACGTGATGAAATATTGGAAAAAGACTTTTTATAGCTTTCAATACCTGGGAGTATAAATCCCCCAAGATGAATAGAATTAGAAATAATATCTACAGTTATTGCAGAACCCGCATCAACTACAACACCATCTTCTATAGTGTAACATGCTGCTATTCTATCAACCCCTAAATTCTCATAAATAGTATCAAAATTAAAATATGAGGCAAGATTGATAAATAAAGGATTTTGTTCTAATCTTTGCTCTAAATTTGGATTTACATTGATATAAAATACTTTTTGTGTAGGTTCGTATTGTAAAAACTGCTCAATACTCATAGAATAAAATTTTTGCTCATTTAGAAAACTAGCGGTTGTGTTACCAATATCACATAAAAGCATAATTTTTAATCCCTTTGGTAGCTAGATATTCTTTTGCTTTAGAACAAATTAAAGCTTGGTGAAATATAAAATAATTTTGAAAATTTAAGTTTAGAGTTTGGTTTATATTTTGAAAAATACTTTCAAATTCTAGACATTCTTTTGTTAAAATTTTACTTTTTGTAAAAGAAAATAAAATCAAACAACACTGTTTGTTTGTATTCTCTCCATAAATACAAATTAATTTTTTCTTTTTACTAAAAGCATGGATATCTAAGGATTTAGTATTTTTTAAAACAATCCCATATTTTATAAGAATATCACTAAGCTCTTGATTCATTTTAGTTTAATTGTAAAAATTTATTTTGAAAGAAAAATTTACCATTAGCCATAAAACTTTTTTTATCAACGGCTTCACTTAGTTTATATACTGTATAATCTTTCAAATTTGTATTTAGCTTGATCAAATAACCTGTTTTTTCAAAAATATACAAAGAGTTATTGTACAAGGTGCTTTTAGAAAACAGAGCAAACTGAAATTTTACTTCATCGATTTTTCTAAGATTATAATCATTTTTAATAACTCTTCCATCTTTTGTTAGTACAAAAATTTCATTATCATTAGTGTTTACTTCTTTAATATTTTCGTTTAAATATAAGGTTCTATTTGGAGTAACAACGATGATTTTTTGTGCAGTTGCAGCAACCATAGTATCATTTTTAACATGAAGATAGATGATATTGTTAAAAAATTCCTCACTACTTACTAAAATTTCTTTACTCACTTTTAGTGTGCTTTTATTAAGTATGGCTAATTTTCCATTAAGCATAGGATATATAATAATGGTATTTAAAAAATAAGGATTAGCATAACGACTATCTTGAGCATATGCTGTGCCAAGATTTTGAAGCATTTTAATACCAAGATTTTTATTTGCATATACTAAGGTATTGCTAGCTAAAATTAAAGCTATATCATCTCCATCTATACTTGCACTCACTACACTTTCATTAAATTTATGAGAAAATAATTCATCACCTTGTAAATTTAAAATCTTAAAATTTCCATTATCATCGCCAATAAGAACCTCTTCTTGTTGCATATTTATAATATGATAATTTTTATCTAGTTTAAAATTAATAATATTTCCCATAGTATCTATAAAGGAATTATTGCTTAATTGTGCTATATTGTTATTGAAATTTATAATTTTACCATTAATACTTTGAGAGCTATAAGGAAGCTGTTCTGCTTGCGTTGGTTGGTAATACTCCCTTTTTGTGCCACAAGCACTAAAAAATATTAAAGTAATGATAAATAAATAAAAGTGTTTCATTTTATTCCTTGATAATGTTTTAAGCTTGTAATAATCTGCCATAAGGGAGAATTTATAGGTATTTTATTAAATTCTATATCTGCATTTTTAAAATCGTTTTGTTTTAGAAAATCAAAACCTACCAATAAGGTATTATAATCTTTCAAAAAGTCTGATTTTTGATTGTTTTGAGCAAGCACTATTTGTTTTAACAAAGGATCTATGTTAAGGCTTAAAGTTTGATTAAGATCTTGATTGTTTTGATTCATCATGAATATGGTGTATAGATTTGCATTTTTTTGTTTTAATTCTTCAAGTAATTTTTGGTTTGAAGGATTTTTCAATAAGTTGTTAAAAATTATATTACTTTCTTGAATATTACTTTCTTGTTTTAGATTGTAAAAATAACTTCCGCTAAGATATGCGATTAAAAGTACAATGATTACAATGAAATAGTATTTGTATTTTTTTATAAAGCGCTCAGATTTGATAAAATTTTCCATCATCTGCTCTTGAGAGCTTAATTCTGCTTGAACCACTTTTAGGTTTTCTTTTAAAGCCATATTTTCCCTTTTTTAGCAAGAATAAACATTATTTATTGTTTTAAGTCTATAATTGTAACATATAAAAATGAAAAAATAAATGATTTTATGTTATAATTTTTAACCTAAAAAGAGTTTTCTTGAGTTAAAAATTAAGATTAAGGTAAATTATGCAAATTGATGATAAATTATTAACCAAACTTGAAAAGCTAAGTGCTTTAAAAATTGCCGATGATAAAAGACAAGAATTAGAAGAACAATTAAGTCAGATTGTTAATTTTGTAGAAAAATTAGATGAGCTAAAACTTGATGATGTTGAAGCTATGACTAGCACTACAAATGCTGCAACTCCATTTAGACTAGATGAAAGTAGAAAATCTGATGTGATAGATATGCTTAGCAAGCATGCTCCAAATTCTCAGGATGGATTTTTTATAGTCCCTAAGATAATTGAATAAAATATTTGGAGTTTAATATAGATGGAAAATTTTTCTTGGTTTGATGTATTTGTTTTAGGTTTAACTGCGATTTTAGGTTTAAAAGGTTTGGTAAGTGGCTTATTTAAGGAAATTTTTGGTTTATTAGGCATAGTTGGCGGGGTTTTACTTGCTTCAAGATATGCTAAAGAAATAGCAGAAATTATTAATAATAATTTTTATGCAATTGAAAATGAAAATCTTGCGATTTTTGCGGGATTTTTGGTTTTGTTAATTGTAATTTGGGTAGCTTGTATGGCTTTGGGAAATATATTATCAAAGATTTTTAGTATGAGTGGTCTTGGTTTTATAGATCGTATAGGTGGATTTTTATTTGGTAGTGCTAAAATATTTTTGATTTTTGCAATTTTAGTGGCTTGTATTAATAATATAGAATTTTTAAATGCAAGCTTAGAAAAATATGCTAAAAATAGCTATACATTAGATTTACTTAGACAAACAGGTGATTTTATAATGAATACTGATTTTACTCAAAATGGTTTAGATAAAATACAAGAACAAATTATAGATTCTAATTTAAGTCTAAATTCGGAGGTAAATAATGCAAATTGAAAATATTGAATATGATGTTTTGCTTGAGCGTTTTAAAAAAACACTTAAAGATAATGGTTTAAAATATACTAAACAAAGAGAAGTGCTTTTAAAAACTTTATATAATAGCGATATGCATTATACTCCAGAAAGTCTATACGTAGAAATAAAGCAAAAAAATCCCGAATTAAATGTAGGCATTGCAACAGTTTATAGAACTTTAAATTTATTAGAAGAATCTGGTATGGCTACTTCTATATCTTTTGGTGCTTCAGGGAAGAAATTTGAACTTGCAAATAAACCTCACCATGATCATTTGATTTGTAAAAGTTGTGGCGAGATTGTAGAATTTGAAAATCCTATTATCGAACAGCAACAAATGTTAATCGCAAAAGAATATAATTTTAAACTAACAGGACATTTAATGCAACTTTATGGCCTATGTCCACAATGTAGTAAAAAATAAAGGTATATTTAATGTTTGATAATATTTTAGAGCAACAAAAAATTCAAAAAGCGCAAGAGTTAAAAGAACTAGGAATCAACCCTTATCCACACTTTTTAAAAAAAGAAATGAGTATAAGTGAATATAAGGCTAAATTCACCTATATTAAAGATATAGAAAATCAGCGTGATGAAAATGCTCATGGAGTATTAGCAGGAAGATTAAAGCTTCTTAGGATAGCTGGTAAATCAGTATTTGCTAATATAGAAGATGAACAAGATAATTTACAAATTTACTTTAATCAAAACATTTTAGGGGAAGAATACTTTGCCATTTTAAAAAAATATCTTGAAGTAGGGGATATTGTTTTGGTTAAAGGTTTTCCTTTTATGACAAAAACAGGAGAATTCAGTCTTCATGTGGAACAAATTCAAATAGCTACAAAAGCTATAGTGCCTTTACCGGAAAAATATCATGGGTTGACAGATATTGAGCAAAGATATAGAAAAAGATATCTTGATATGATTATGAATAGTGAGGTAAGAAAAGATTTTATTTTGCGCTCTAAAATTGTTTCTTATATTAGATCTTTTTTTGATAACAAAGGATTTTTGGAAGTTGAAACACCAATGATGCATCCTATTGCAGGGGGAGCAAATGCAAAGCCTTTTGTAACTTATCACAATGCTTTAGGTGTGGAAAGATTTTTAAGAATTGCTCCAGAATTATATCTAAAACGTTTGATTGTAGGTGGTTTTGAGGCGGTTTATGAGATTAATAGATGTTTTAGAAATGAAGGGATGGATTTAACGCATAATCCCGAATTTACTACAATCGAGTTTTATTGGGCTTATCATAATTATCATGATTTAATGGATTTAACAGAAGAGCTTTTTGCTATGCTTTTAGATAAATTAAAATTAGATAAAAAACTTGAATTTGATGAAAAAATAATTGATTTTTCTAAGCCATTTGAAAGAATTACTTATAAAGACGCATTAAAAAAATATGGCGGTTTGGAAGATGAGCTTATTAACAATAAAGAATTAATCTTAGAAAAACTAAAAAAAGATGGATTCGAAGCCAATGAAAAATTGGAACTAGGTCATTTGCAAGCTGAACTTTTTGATAATTATGTTGAAGATAAATTGATTGATCCTACTTTTGTGATAGATTTTCCTATTTCTATAAGTCCTTTATCTAGAAGAAGTGATAAAGATGCAGATATTGCTGAAAGATTTGAGTTGTTTATCGCAGGTAGAGAAATTGCTAATGGATTTAATGAGCTTAATGATCCTCTAGATCAATATGAGAGATTTTTAAAGCAAATTGAAGCAAAAAATGCAGGTGATGAAGAAGCATGCGAAATGGATGAAGATTTTGTTAATGCATTAGGTTATGCTATGGCACCAACTGCAGGACAAGGTATAGGAATAGATAGATTGGTTATGCTTTTAATTAATAAAAAATCAATTCGTGATGTAGTGCTTTTCCCAGCCATGAGGCCACTTAAAAATGAGATAAAAGGAGAGTAAATGTTGGAAAAATTTGATAAAGAAATTTTTGATTTAACCCAAAAAGAGTTAGCAAGACAATGTGATGGTCTTGAAATGATAGCAAGTGAAAATTTTACCATACCAGAAGTTATGGAGGTAATGGGAAGTATTTTAACAAATAAATATGCAGAAGGCTATCCTGGTAAAAGATATTATGGTGGATGTGAATTTGTTGATGAGATTGAAACGATTGCTATAGAAAGATGTAAAAAACTTTTTAATTGTAATTTTGCCAATGTGCAACCTAATTCAGGCTCACAAGCAAATCAAGGTGTATATATGGCATTGTTAAATCCAGGTGATAGAATTTTGGGTATGGATTTAAGCCATGGAGGACACCTAACTCATGGTTCTAAAGTAAGTTCTTCTGGAAAGGTTTATGAAAGCTTTTTTTATGGAGTTGAGCTTGATGGAAGAATTAATTATGATAAAGTTAGAGAGATAGCAAAAGAGATTAAACCAAAACTTATTGTTTGTGGTGCTAGTGCCTATCCTAGAGTGATTGATTTTGCCAAATTTAGAGAAATAGCAGATGAGGTTGGCGCGTACTTGTTTGCTGATATTGCACATATTGCAGGCTTGGTTGTAGCGGGTGAGCATCCTAGTCCATTTCCTTATGCTCATGTTGTAAGTTCTACTACACATAAAACTTTAAGGGGTCCAAGGGGTGGGATTATCATGTGTAATGATGAAGAAATTGCTAAAAAGATAAATTCTGCAATTTTTCCAGGCATTCAAGGTGGTCCATTAATGCATGTAATTGCTGCTAAGGCCGTTGGATTTAAATATAATTTAAGTGATGAGTGGAAAATTTATGCTAAGCAAATCATCAAAAATACTGCTACTTTGGCACAAGTTTTAATAGATAGAAAATATGATTTAGTCAGCGGTGGTACTGATAATCATTTGATTTTATTAAGCTTTTTAAATAAAGAATTTAGTGGTAAAGATGCAGATTTAGCGCTAGAAAGAGCAGGTATTACAGCTAATAAAAATACTGTTCCAGGTGAAACTAGAAGTCCTTTTGTAACGAGTGGTTTAAGACTTGGAACAGCAGCTTTAACAGCAAGAGGTTTTAAAGAAGAGCAAATTACTATTGTTGCAAATTATATAGCTGATATTTTAGATGATATACAAAATACAAAATTACAAGAGGAAATTAAGGTTAAACTGAAGGATTTAGCAAGTAATTTTATTATTTATGAAAGGGCTTTATTTTGATTACAACAATGGATTTAGCTTTAATTAAAATGGTTACAAGCCATTATTATATAAAGCGTGATACTATAGTAAATAAATACGAATACAAGGGTAGAATTTTCTTTGATAAATTTGAAAAAGTTAATGCCCCATTAACCGCTAGTGTTATACAAGAGCATATGGAAAAAAAGATAATTGTGGCGCATTCTTTGATCAATAGTTTTGATAAGGTTGAAAATATTGTATTTGATTATAACGGTTTTAACGCGGAGCGTTTTTGGCATAGAGCGCAGCTTGTTTTAAGAGAAGAAGGTTTTATTAATTTTACTGCTTATAGAACAAGAACTAATAATCATTTACATTTGTATATTCATAAAGGACACACAACTTTTAACGAGGCTTGTTCTTTGGGCTCAAAACTATCTTTGCTTTTTTCTCAAAAGATGCCAGTAGAGTGGAAGGTTTTTCCTAGTATGGATATACCTAGAGAATTTAATATATTAACCTTGCCTTATGAAGTTTATCAAAAAGAACGCGGTGCTTCTTGGTCTAAACATATGTAATTTTGAAAGGATGAAAAATGGAAGAAAACAATAAAAACGAATTTGATGATATAATTTTGCAAAAAAGCAATAAAAGCGAAAAACTTAAAAAAATTTTACTTAGATCGATTATTTTAATCATTGTATTTTTAGTTGTTATGATAGTAATGAAGCTAATTAATGACCCAGGTGAAGAAAAAACATTACAAATGCCATCAGAACCACAAGAGCAAGCTGCTTATAAAAATAATTTTAATTCTTTGCCTATTACAGATAGTGCTAAAGAAGAGGATGAATTTGAAGCTTTAGCTAGAAAATTAAAAGAAGAGAGTTCTTTGAATGATACAAATACTACCATAGAAGAAAAGCAAGAAGTTCCAAGTAATAGTGTTTTAGATCAAATTACTACAATAGAGCCAAAAGAAGAGCCAGCTAAGGTGGAAGAAAAACAAGAAGAGATTAAACCTATGGAAAAATCTATAGAAAAACCAACTCAAAAACCTTCTGAAAAACCAAAAAATAATATAGTTGAAAAACCAAAAGCTCCAGAGCAAAGCAATACAAATGAATTATTTGAAAGTATCAAAACACCAAATGTTCAAACACAACTTCCTTCAGGTGCTTATATTCAAGTTTTTTCTTTAAATAGTTTAGATCCTAAATCAAAAGAATTAAATATACTTAAAGAAAATGGATATGATTATAAAATTTATAAAACAACAGTAAATGGCAAAGAGCTAACGAAAGTTTTAGTTGGACCTTATAAAGAGAGTGAATTAAAGACCGAATTAGAAAAAGTACGTTCTAAAATTGCAAAAGGTGCTTTTACATTTAGAGTAAAATGAAAACTTTTGCAGTTATAGGTGATCCTATTATGCATTCTAAATCTCCAAGAATGCATAATAATGCCTTGCAAACACTCAAAGAAGACGCAGTTTATACAAGATATCATCTAAAAGATAAAGCAAAACTAAAAGAGATTATTCAAAAGTTAGATGGTGCTAATATCACCATACCTTTTAAAGAAGTAGCTTGTGAAATAGCTGATTTTAAAGATGAAAGTGTTATACATATAGGCTCTGCTAATACTTTATTAAATAAGGATAATAAAATTTATGCTTATAATACAGATTATCTAGGATTTTTAAAAGCAATTGAGGATTTTTCTTTTATCAAAAATGCTTTGATTTTGGGTGCTGGAGGTACAGCTAAAGCTTTAGCATATGCTTTAAAATCTATATATATTGAAGTTACAGTAGCAAATCGTTCTAGTGCTAGATTTGAAAATTTAGCTAGCTATCCATGTTTTTTATATAATCAACTTGATTTAAATACACAATTTGATTTGGTAATAAATACGACTAGTGTGGGTTTACATGATGAAAGTTTACCTTGTGAAGAAAGGATTTTAAAAAATATTTTTCAAAAAGCTAAGTATGCTTTTGATGTTATTTATAGTAGAGAAACATCTTTTTTACAGTTGGCACGAGAAAATGGATTAAAAATAAAAGATGGCACGCAAATGCTTTTATGGCAAGGTGTTTTTGCTCTTGAGTTGTTTTTAGAATGTCAAAAAACAGAAGAAATTTTTAAAGCCATGAAAATGGCTTTAAAACTTCCTTAGTGGCTAAACCAAGATTTGATTTTATCAAACAAACTTTCTTGTTCTATAAAGCCTTCTTCATCTGCTAAGCCAAAACTTTTCTCAAGCTGCAATAGTAGATTTTTTTGTTCATCAGTAAGCGTTTTTGGAAATTTTATTTCAATTTGTACAATATGTGAGCCTAATTTTCCATTGTGAATATTTTTAACACCTTCGTTGGCTAATTCGAATTTTTGTTTATCTTTTGCACCGACTGGAAGTTTAAGATCAGCCTCTCCTCTTATAGTGGATACTTTAATAGTTTTTCCAAGAGCAGCTTGGGTAAAAAATACAGGTACTATGGTATAGATATCATCATCATGTCTGATAAATTTATCATCATCTTCTACGATGATTTTGATATATAAATCACCTCTTTGAGGAGAATTTGGAAGCTCATTTGCTTTATTTTGTACTCTAAGACTCATACCGCTGTCTATACCTTCTGGTATATCAAGTTCTATATGATCTTTTATTTCTTCATAGCCATTACCATGACATGTTTTGCATTTATCTTTTATAATCTGACCACTACCTTTACAATGATCACAGCTTTGCACAAAGGTCATAAAGCCTTGTCTAACACCAACTTGCCCTTTTCCTCCGCAATGAGGACAAGTATCTAATTTTCCATTTTCTGAACCACTTCCTTTGCATGATTTACAAAAACTTTTATAGGTAAAATCGATCTTTTTTTTACAGCCAAAAACAGCTTCTTTAAAGCTAATTTTTGTCGTTATTTTTAAATCTTGAGGATAGTTATTTCCTTTTTCTTTTTTACGTGTTGAGCTGCCAAAACCAAATCCATCTCCAAAAAAGCTCGAGAATATATCCCCTAAATCAACATCTCCAAAACCACCAAAACCACCGGCTTGACCTTTAAGCCCTTCTTTTCCGTATCTATCATATATACTTCTTTTTTCATCATTGCTAAGCACCTCATAAGCTTCATTTACAAGCTTAAATTTCTCTTCTGCTTCTTTGTCTCCTTGATTTCTATCAGGATGATATTTTAAAGCCATCTTTCTGTATGCTTTTTTTATGGTTTCTTTATCTGAAGTTTGGGAAATTTCTAGTATTTCATAATAATTAAGTTCCACTTTTTTCCTCTCTTGAAAAATTAATATTGTAATTTTAGCAAAAAAATAAATGAATAGTTAAATTATGTGTTATAATGTTAAGTTCGTAACATATTTTCACTAAAGGGGTAGAGATGATTAATGTTTTAATGATCGAAGATGATCCAGATTTTGCAGAGTTTTTGGCAGAATATTTGGCCCAGTTTAATATAAAAGTTACTAATTATGAAGATCCATATTTGGGAATGAGTGCTGGTATAAAAAACTATGATTGTTTAATTCTTGATTTAACTTTACCTGGACTTGATGGTCTTGAAGTTTGTCGTGAAATAAGAGAAAAATATAGTATTCCTATTATTATTTCTTCAGCTAGAAGTGATTTGAGTGATAAAATTGTAGGACTTCAAATAGGTGCAGATGATTACCTGCCAAAACCATATGATCCAAAAGAAATGCACGCAAGAATTATGAGTTTGATTCGTCGTTCTAAACGAACCAATGAAACTCCTGAGAAAATAATCAATTCAGCATTTAAAATTGATGAAAAAAGACATGAGATAAGTTATAATGATGAGGTTTTGGTTTTAACTCCTGCTGAGTATGAAATTTTAAGCTATATGATAAGACAACATGGTTTTTCGGTTAGCAGAGAACAACTTGTGTATCACTGTAAAAGTTTAAAAGATAAAGACTCTAAAAGCTTAGATGTTATTATTGGTAGACTTAGAACTAAAATTGGTGATAGCTCAAAAGCGCCAAAACATATTTTTTCAGTTAGAGGAATAGGATATAAATTAATAGGATGAAAGTAACTATTAATCTTAAAATCACCGTTCTTTTTGCAACAGCTTTTTTATTTGTTTGTGCCTTGTTTGTGCTTTTAGGAAAGGTTCAGATTGATTCTTATTTAACTAACGAACAAGGAAGGCAAAAAGAAATTGTAGAAAAAATAATATACAACCTAGAAAGAAAAGAAGATTTTTCAATACATGAGTATCTTCTTTCTAAATCTTTTAAATTAGTTGAAAATGATCGCAGTGCAAAACATATCATTGCAAAAGGTGAAAAGGTATTTAGGATTAATTCTTTATATGGAAGTTTTTCTTCTATTATTTACCATAATCAAATTTTTTTCTATGTAGAAAGGTTAAATACAAAACATCTTTATGAATTAAATGCTTCTACGCGTTTAGAATATTTATTTTTATTAAGTTTCTTTTTTAGTTTGATTTTGATTATATTTTTATATTTTTCAGTATTAAGATCTTTAATGCCTTTAAAAATTCTAAAAAAGAAAATTAAAAATATTAGTGCAGGTAAAATTGAACCTTTATCTGAATACTCTCAGATTAATGATGAAATTTCAGAAATATCTTTTGAATTTGACCATGCTATCAATAAAATTCAAGAGCTTGTA
The DNA here is from genome assembly GCF_025771175.1 of Campylobacter sp. RKI_CA19_01128. Classification (NCBI taxonomy): domain Bacteria; kingdom Pseudomonadati; phylum Campylobacterota; class Epsilonproteobacteria; order Campylobacterales; family Campylobacteraceae; genus Campylobacter; species Campylobacter sp. RKI_CA19_01128. The sequence goes on along the minus strand of NZ_JAKMPU010000010.1, from coordinate 16,577 downwards.
AAATCAAGACAGTTTTTTTTAAGAATGATTATGCATGAGCTTAAAACACCTATTGGCAAAGGTAGAATAGTTTGTGAAATGTTAGATAATCAAAAGCAAAAAGATCGTCTAGTAGCGATTTTTGAAAGACTGGAATTGTTGATTGATGAATTTGGGAAAATCGAAAAAGTCTTATCAAGAAATTGTCAACTTAATTTGCAAACCTATCATTTGAGTTTGATTTTAGAGCAGGCTGAAGATTATTTAATGAGGGATGATTTTTATCAAAAAGTAAAAATATCCTATAAAGAAGATACTATGATAATTGCTGATCTAGAACTCTTTTCTTTAATGCTTAAAAATTTAATTGATAATGCTATTAAGTATTCAGATGATAAAGCGTGTGAGATTATATGCTCTGGGGATTATATAATTGTTAGAAATAAAGGGATGCAGCTTAAAAAAACTTTTGATTATTATTTAAAACCTTTTGTGAGAGAACAAAATACCCAAGTAGAGGGAATGGGACTAGGACTTTATATTATTAATAATATTTGCAATCTTCACGGTTATAATTTAACCTACAGCTACGAAGATGGCTATCATACTTTTAAAATTGTTTTTTCAAGGTTAAAATAATTTGAAAGGTTTGGAAAAATTTAACGAGCTAGTATCTGCCTTTTCCGCTTTGCCTACTATAGGGAAAAAGTCTGCTTTAAGGCTTGCATATCATGTTTGCATAAAAGATCCTTTATTAGGCTCTAAGCTTGCTTATCATATTGAAGAATCAATTAGAATGATAAAAAAATGCACACAATGTGGTGCTTTAAGTGAAAATGAATTATGCGAAGTTTGTTCTAATATAGAAAGAAATCATAGCATTATTTGTATAGTTCAAGATTCTAAAGATGTTTTGGTTTTAGAAGATAGTGGAAGTTATGATGGGCTTTATTTTGTACTTGATGATACAAGTGAAGAAAATATTATAAAATTAAGAAGCATGATTGAGCATAATAAAACCACAGAAATATTTTTTGCTTTCACACAAGGCTTAAATTCTGATGCCATTGTTTTTTTTATAGAAGAAAAATTAAAAGATTTAAATTTGAGTTTTTCTCAAATAGCTCAAGGTATTCCAAGTGGTGTTAGTTTGGAAAATGTTGATTTTATATCTTTGCATAAAGCTATAAATCATAGAACTAAGCTTGATTGATATATTGTTTTAACAATGCTAGCCATTCACTTTTATTAATATCATTTAAGATTAAATTTGCAAAATTACAATCTTTAACTCTGTTTTTAGAAAAAAGCAAAATTGCAATTTGTGGATTTTTTATCTTGTACTCTTGTAAAATTTGACTAATATGCATTAGGTCAAATTTTATAACCTCATAGTCTACTAAAATTAATTTAAATTTAAATTGTAATGCTTTTTTAAAGTCGCTTAAATTATCTATGGTTTGATTATGTGAACAAAATTGATTGGTTATGTTTAAAATAAGATCATTTTCAAAGTAAGAAGATTTAAAAATTAAAACATTATAACAATCTCTTGCAATGTAACACTCTTGTTTAAAATGAGTATTTAAAAAATCAACAATCTCCTCAATATGAATTTCTTCAAAAGTGAAATTTAAAACATCATCTATTTTTTCCTTTGAAATGATAAAAGAATAATTTTTATCATCTTTTTGGTTATGTTTGTATAAAATTTCACTACTAATACCCATTTTAAGCAAAATAGACTGCAATAGAAAATTTTCATTTTTGTTATTATTGATAATACCTGCATGTATGTTTTTAAAGTGTCTATGTTCTAAGTTAGGTTTATAATCATTGATAAAAGGTTTTAATATATAAGCAGAATTATCTAGATATAGATAGCTCAAGCCGTGGGCAAGATATTGATAATTTTGTTCTAGATGTAGGTTTTCCTTTTTTTGCTCATGCAGTTTTTTACCCATTAAATCAAACGATAATTTTAAATTTTCTTTTAATTCTTCTAAAGAGTTTGATTTTGGTAAGGAAAAATATTTTTCTATTTCTTGAATCAAGGTTTTGTCTTTTTTGATTTTATGATTTTTTGAGATTATATAAATACAGGCAATAATAAAAATCAAAATGCTTATAAAAGTATAAATGAAGAATAATTTTTGATCCATAGGATATAAAAAATAATAATTTAAAAAACATAAAATTAAAGTCAAAACACTAATAAATAATATCATAAATTTTCCTTGATTAATTTAGCTATTTTTGCATTGGAAAGTGATTTTAATTCATCAAAACTAGCTTTGCTAATCTCATCAAAACTACCATAATAATCTAAAAATTTTTTAATATATCCTTGAGAAATTCCAAGTTGTATTAATCTAGAACTTTGCAAATCTTGCTTTCTTTTTGTTTTTTGATGAAAACTAATTGCAAAGCGATGTGCCTCATCACGTAATTTTTGCAAAAATTGTAATTTTTTATCATCAGTAGAAAGTTGAATTTTGCCTTCTTGAGTATAAATTTTATCTTTCGCACTTCCTTTTGCCCTGTAAGCTTTCGCATCTATTTTCTCTTTGGAAATTGCTAAAATATCTACATTTGCCCCAGAGCTTTTTATGATATCATTGGCTAGCTTTAATAAAGTATCTCCCCCATCAATTAACCATAAATCAGGTGGGGGATTTTTATCAAATGACAAAGCTCTTTTGCTAAGAGTTTGAAGCATTTGATCATAATCATTTTTATAGGATAAATGGTAGTGTCTATAAGAACTTTTGTCAAATTGTCCATCTTTATAAGCCACCAAAGCACCGACATTCGCTTCACCTTGCATATGAGAATTATCAAAAATTTCTATATAATTAGGATAATTTTGTAGGTTAAAAAAATCTTTTAATTCTTTTAAAAATAAATAATTATCGCTTTTTAAGTGCTTTTGTATGTTTATTTTTGCATTTTCTAGTGCAAGTTCACATAAGGCTTTTTTTTCGCCAAGTTTTGGAGTTTTAAGATGAAATTTTTTAGAAAACCTTTCACTAAGTAAATTTTGCAAAAGGTTCATGTCTTCAAATTCTTCATGCGTATAGATTCGGGTTGAATTTATTGGACTATCTTGGGTATAATTTTCTAATATGTATTGTTTATATATTGCATTTAGGTCAAATTCATCTTGATGATTTAGAATTAGTACTTTATGGTTTGAACTGATTATCTTGCCGTTATTTATAACAAAACGCACCATAGAGAGTATATTTGCTTCATGGTGTATGGCAAAAACATCAAAATCTTCTAATTTTGCAAGGTCTATTTGTATTTTTACACTTAAATCTTCTATTGTTTTGATTTGATCTCTTATAGTAGCTGCTTCTTCATAGTTTTCATTTTTTGCATATTCAAACATTTTATTTTCTAAATTTTTTGTCAAAGATAAGGGGTTTAAAAGAGCTTGAGTTGCCTTTTGGATAATTTTTTCATATTCTTGTTTAGAAATTTTTTGCTCACATGGACCTTTGCAACGCTTGATTTGATAAAAAAGGCAAAGCTCCTTACAAGATTTTTTTTGTCTTAGTTCAAATGATAAATACAAAGCATTTAAAAGCTCTTTTGCTCCTTTAAAAAATGGACCAAAATATTTTATTTTGTTTTTTTTGATAATTTTTCTTGTAATTTCAAATCTTGGAAAATCTTCATTTAAATCTATATAAATATAAGGGTAGGTTTTATCATCTCTTAATAATATATTATATTTTGGATGAAGTTGTTTTATGAAAGAATTTTCTAATATTAAAGCATCAGCCTCACTTTTTGTAGTGATAAATTCTAAATGATGTGTTTGGCTAATCATTTTTTGAATTCTCAAGCTATTGTTAGGATTTGGGCAAAGATTTGGAGTGAAGTTAAAATAACTTCTAACGCGGTTTTTTAAATTCTTGGCTTTACCTACATATAAAAGCTTACCTTGAATATCAAAATACTGATACACACCAGGTAAATTTGGCAAGGTTTTGAGTTCATTTTCAAGCATTTTTTATAAGCTTTCGCAGTTCTTCAAATTTATCATATAAAATAGGATTTTCAAAATGATTTTTAAAATTTCCATTAGAAAGCTCTAAGTGAGCTTTTTTATGTTCATTAAAAGTTTTGTTTTTAGAAGTAAAGTTTTGATCACTGAGTATTTTTATGTTTTTCACCTTTGCAAAATTACTCATTGGCCTAGCTAAAGTATAGTTTTTTATGAGACTTTTAATCATTTTTTTGGTATTATCGTGATTTAATTCCATATATGCAATGTGGTGCTTAACTAAAATAATCAAAGTATTATTTTTTATAAAGAGTTTAGTAATCATTTGTTGGTGATTGTGATTAAATAAATTTAAAAACTCTTTATATTGAAAAAATATTTTTAAAGGTTTATAATGTTTAAAATCAGCAAGCTCGTTGATGATGTAATGACTCGTTTTAATTTTCATTTAATTATTTTAACATTTTTTTTATTAATATTTCTAAATGCATGTGGCTATAAGGATGCTCCATTTTATGAGATAAAAGATAATAATGGTAGTGTAAAGGAAATAAAAAAATTCCAATCTTTGGAGAGTGAAATATGAATAAAATACTTTTTTTACTTTGTTTTGGTGTTAGTTTTTTGTTAGCTAGTCAAACACATGAGCTAAATTTAGCTTTTAGTGCTTTAGGTATAGGTATTTTAATAATTTTTATATTGGGTTATTATTTTATCGCAGCAGAAGAGAAATATCATATCAATAAAACTAAGCCTGCTTTATTTATAGGAACCTTTTCTTTTATTATCATTGGTATATATATGGTAATGAATGATTTAGACACACAAATACTTGAAGAAAGTGTAAATCATCTTATTTTAGAAATTGCACAAATTGTGTTTTTCTTAATAGCTGCTATGACTTTTATAGAAGCCTTGATAGAAAGATCGGTTTTTGAAACTTTAAAATACAAACTTGTAAGCAAGGGTTATACTTATAGAAAATTATTTTGGCTAACAGGTATTTTAGCTTTTTTTATCTCTCCAATTGCAGATAATCTTACAACTGCTTTGATTTTATCCACTGTGCTTTTAACTATAGATAAACATAATAAAGAATTTTTAATTCCAGGTGCTATAAATATTGTAGTAGCAGCTAATGCTGGTGGAGCTTGGTCGCCTTTTGGTGATATTACTACTTTGATGGTTTGGACAGCAAAAAAAGCCACGTTTTTTGAATTTTTCGCTCTTTTTCCTGCTTCTTTTATTGGTTGGTTGCTTACAGCTTATTTATTGTCACGTTATGTGCCTAATATTAAGCCAAATTTTCACAAAGATAATTTAGAAAAAGTCGAGATTAAACCAGGTGGTAAAGTTTTTATTGTGCTTGGTTTTTTAACTATAGCTTTGGCGGTATTTATTCATAGTATTTGTGATTTACCTGCAATGTGGGGTATGATTTTTGGCCTTTCATTGCTTAGTTTGTATATGTATTTTTTCAACAGAAAACAAGGCAAAAAAGATTTAAATATTTTTCATTATATGACGCGTATTGAGATGGATACTTTATTATTTTTCTTTGGTATTTTATCTGCTGTGGGTGCCTTGCATTTTGTTGGTTGGCTTGCTTATGCTTCTGATCTTTATGCAAAATTTGGAGCTACTAGTATTAATATAGGAGTAGGATTTTTATCTGCTATTGTAGATAATGTTCCGGTTATGAGTGCGGTATTAAAGGCAAATCCAAGCATGGATGATACTCAATGGCTTTTGGTAACTCTTACAGCAGGAATAGGGGGGTCTTTGATCAGCTTTGGTTCAGCTGCTGGAGTGGGAGTAATGGGTAAAATGAAAGGAATTTATACTTTTAATGCTCATTTAAAATACGCATGGACGATTTTGGTTGGTTATATAATATCTATTATAGTTTGGTATGTACAATTTCAATTGTTAAATTTGTAAAGGAGTTAGATGAAAAAAGCAGATATTTTAGTTTTGGACTTTGGTTCACAATACACACAACTCATTGCTAGAAGATTAAGAGAGCAAGGTGTGTATGCAGAAATTTTACCTTTTAACGTAAGTTTAGATGAGATCAAAGCTAAAGAGCCTAAGGGTATTATTTTAAGTGGTGGGCCAGCTAGTGTATATGCAAATGATGCTTATTTTTGTGATAAGGGTATTTTTGATTTAAATATACCAGTTTTAGGAATATGCTATGGTATGCAACTTATGGCACATCATTTTGGAGCAAATGTTGCCCCAGCAGGTCATAAAGAATATGGTAAAGCAACTATAGATATTCAAAATGATAGTGATTTGTTTAAAAATTTACCTAAAAAGCAAACGGTATGGATGAGCCATTCTGATAAGGTTGAGAATTTGCCACAAGGTTTTGAGGTTTTAGCGACTAGTGAAAATAGTCCATTTTGTGTATTTGGAGATGAGAAGCGTAAATTTTTTGCTTTACAATTTCACCCTGAAGTGCAACATAGTGAATTTGGAAAAAGCATCTTGAAAAATTTTGCTAAGTATGCATGTAATTGTGATAGTGTATGGAATATGGGATCTTTTGCAAAAACTCAAGCACAAAAAATCAAAGAAGAAGTAGGAAATGATAAAGTACTTTGTGCAGTAAGTGGTGGAGTTGATAGTAGCGTGGTGGCTGCATTGTTAGCAAGTGCGATAAAAGATCAAGTAGTAGTTGTTTTTGTTGATAATGGTCTTTTAAGAAGTGGTGAAAAAGAACAAGTTGAGTATATGTTTAGACACACCTTAGGCATTGATTTAATCAGTATTGATGCTAGAGAGATTTTCTTAAGTCGTTTAGCAGGGGTAAGAGATCCTGAACAAAAGAGAAAAATCATAGGAAATACTTTCATAGAAGTTTTTGAAGAAGAAGCTAAAAAACATAAAGATGTAAAATATCTAGCACAGGGGACTTTGTATACTGATATTATCGAAAGTTCGGTTGTAGGAGCTAGCAAGACTATAAAATCTCATCATAATGTGGGTGGTTTACCTGAAAAGATGAATTTAAAACTCATCGAGCCATTAAAGGAAATTTTTAAAGATGAGGTAAGAGCTTTGGGAATGGAGCTTGGCTTAAGTAAAGATGTAGTTTATCGTCACCCTTTCCCAGGACCAGGCCTTGCTATACGTATAATGGGTGAGGTAAATGAGCCTAGTTTGGAGCTTTTAAGAAAAGCAGATGTTATTTTGATTGAAGAATTAAAAAGCAGTGGCTGGTATGATAAGACATGGCAAGCTTTTTGTGTGCTTTTAAATGTGCAAAGTGTTGGTGTAATGGGTGATAATAGAACCTATGATAATGCAGTTTGCGTGCGTGTTGTTAATGCAAGCGATGGTATGACTGCAACTTTTTCTCATTTACCTTATGAATTATTAGAAAATATTTCACGCCGTATTATTAATGAAGTAGAAGGAATCAATCGCGTAGTGTATGATATTTCTAGCAAGCCACCAGCAACGATTGAATGGGAATGATTATTTAGTGCAAAAATAAACAAAAGCAGGGGGAAGATTTTGCCAAATGATAGGTGAAATTTCTACCTTGCTAAAAGTGGCAAAAAGTTTTTTCTTAAAAGCTCTCCCTTTTGGTGTTGGGAGTATATAAGCAAATGTTGCAAAACAACCATTTTCCTCTAAAGCATTATGAATGGATTTTAGCAATAAATCTTGTTCTTTGGAATTTAATAAAGCCCAAGGAATTCCTGAGATAATTAAATCTACACTATTGATCGCTCTTTTTTCTAGCATATTTGGTAAAAATTCTGCTGAGTTGACTTCTATATCTATATTTTTTATCTTTTGCTTTAATTTTTTTGCCATTTGAGGATTGATTTCTACGGCAAAAAAACTTGCATTATGGCTTTTTTGTTTGAGGATATACTTTGTAAAACTTCCTGTACCAGGCCCTATTTCAACGATATTTTTTGCATGTTGGACATGAGAAGTTATGAGTTTACTTAATTTTTTAGAGCTTGCGCAAAACGCACCTGTTTGTTTTGGGTTTTTAAAATATTGATATAAAAACATAAATAAAATACCTAAAGACGTTTATTTTGTGAAATTTTAAAATATAATTGTAAATTTATGAAAACAAAGTTAAAATAAGAATTGAATTTTTCTTTAAATCAAGGATTTGGATATGCACGGAAAAATAATGGTTTATGTGGATGCTACTGGAAGAGGAACAGTAATCAATCTAGCAAAAACATTTTTTGAATTTAATAAACACGCATGGCATGATAAAAGAAGTATGCCAACGGTTGGTATGTTTGTTGAATTTAGATCCGATGGAAAGCATATTACCGATTTACGTCCTTCTAAATTTCAAGAATTTACAGATGGTGATTTTATCAAAGAAAGAGATTTCTGGAAAACAGATAGTGATGATGAATTAGAAGATTTAAGACTGACAAGACGCGATGCTTATGTTCAAGAACTTTATAGAGAAACAGATTATGATAATCTTGATAAAATCACATTAAATTTAACTATCCCACAAGCCATTCAAAGATATTTTTATAATGAAACTTTGTCAATTAATGCAGTAAAAGACATTAACACAGATGAGGTACCATATATTATTGATTTTTTTGCTATGAAGCGTTTTTTATATAAGGCTTTAGATACTTTATTATTTTCGGATAATACTATCAATCAAGCTGATTTTTCTGCAATGAAAAATATCATAGTGCACCTTGAAATGTCATATAAAGATATGAAAGACAAGCAAAAGCATATCAATATGGAACGCTTATATGAAGAGGTTTTTTTATCTCATCAGTGTCATTACCAAGCGCTTTTAGCTTCGATCGATAATAGAAAAAATAGAAAATTAGCGCTTGATCGTCAAATGAGTACTTTAATAACAGATATAAAATCAAAACAAGCAAGATTAGAAGCAGAAGGTGGAAAAAAACACCATGAACTAGAAGAAATGATACAAGGTAAAAAACAAAAACTAATAGAATTAAAAAATGAAGCTGATTATTTTACTAAAAGCGTAGAAAGACTAGAGTTGATAAAAAAATCTTTTTATGAAAAAAATTTTACTATTTTTAGTAATAGTTTTAATATGGCAAGAGAAAAGCTTTTTGAAAAGATTAAGCAGGGTTTAAATATATGTGCAACAAAACTAGATATAGAAATTTGGAAAAAATCTTTAAAATCAACAAGCATTAAAAACTCTTATTTTAAAACAGCAAGTGAAATTTCTTTTTGTACGCTTTCTTTTGCTGAGCTTTATTTAAACAGACTAAACAAACATGCTTTAAACCCAAATGATCAATTGTTGTTTTCATATGTAAAGAAAGTAAAAAAAGAATGTGAAAAGAATTTCCTAGTTGTAACTTCTAATCCTGATTTATATGTTAATATGAAGATTCAAATTTTTGCAATGAATCCTTATTATGTAGTTAAGCATGCACCTAAGAAAGTAAATTACCAAGGGTTAATGAAAAATACTGAATTTGATATAGTTTATGTCGATGAAAAGACTATATGGGCGCCTGTTGCTGATGTTATTTTGGAAGGAAAATATTTTTTAAAGAAAGATTCTAAGACAAAATTTAAGATTTTATAAAAACCTTTTAAACGCTATTTTTAAGTTTTGTTAGTTATAATTATACTGCCTAAATGGTTCGATATGGTATTAAAGAGGATCCAACACATTAATTATAAGCTGTGATGTGTGATTTACCGTGTTCTGTGACTTCGTTTGAGTTTTGAAAAAAGCGAGAAGCTGCAGCCTTTAAAAATCACCTAATGGCATACTTTGACTTTTTGAGGGTCAGACACTTATACTCCGGCCATTTGGGTTTTTGTAATATTTTTAAGGAAAATAATGAAAATTTTAATACTAGGAAGCGGTGCTAGGGAGTATTCTATCGCTTTGGCTCTTCAAAAAACAAATGATAATGTAGAATTTTATTTTGCTCCAGGAAATGGTGCTACTGCTAAAATAGGAACAAATCTTAATATGAAAGATCCTAAGGTGATTACAGCTTATGCAAAAGCAACTGAGATTGATCTTTGCATAGTTGGGAGTGAGAATTTTTTAGCAGAGGGTATAGTAGATCTTTTTAAAGAAAACAATATTGCTATTTTTGGGCCTACTAAAGCTGCTGCTATGTTGGAAGCTTCAAAATCTTTTATGAAGAGTTTTTTAAAAAAATATAAAATCAAAACAGCTAAATTTTTAAACACAACTGATTATGAAAAAGCTAAGAAATTTATCACATCTTTAACACCTCCTATTGTTGTAAAAGCAGATGGCTTATGCGCAGGTAAAGGGGTGATTATCGCGCAAAGCCATGAAGAAGCTTTAGAAGCTACTAAAAATATGCTAAGTGGAGAAAGCTTTGGGGAAGCTGGAAAAATTGTTGTGATTGAAGAATATCTTGATGGTTTTGAATTAAGCGTATTTGCAGTTTGCGATGGAAATGATTTTATATTGTTGCCTGCAGCGCAAGATCATAAAAGATTATTAGATAATGATAAAGGGCCTAATACGGGTGGCATGGGGGCTTATGCTCCAAGTACTTTAGCAAGTGAGAATTTGTTAGAGCAAGTGAAGAAAGATATAGTGGCGCCAACTCTTAAAGGCATGAAAGAAGAAGGTGCTGAATTTGTTGGAGTGTTGTTTATAGGCTTGATGGTTGTAAATAATAAACCTTATGTTTTAGAGTATAATGTGCGTTTTGGTGATCCTGAATGTGAGGTTTTGATGCCTTTGATAGAAAATCCTTTGGATTTATTTTTAGCATGTGTGAATAAAAATCTTGCTAATACTCATATAAAAATTAAAAATGAATTTGCTGTGGGTGTGGTTTGTGCAAGTAAAAATTATCCTTACAAGGACTCACCAAAAGCTTTGATTGAGATAGGCGATATTCCACAAAATTCTCATATTTCTTATGCTGGTGTGAATTTAGAAGATGATAAATTATATGCCAGCGGTGGTCGCGTGTTGGTTTGTGTGGGAACTGGCAAAAGCATTGAAGAGGCTCAAAAAAACGCTTATATGCTTTGTGAAAATGTCCATTTTAAAGGAAAACAATACAGAAAAGATATTGCCTTTCAGGTTCTTAAATGAGCACCAATCAAGAATTATTTGATAAGCTAGAAAAAGAAGAAATAAAAATAGCAAGTTTTAAAAAAAGATTTTTAGCTTATGTTGTTGATAGTTTTGTAATTTTGGGCATCGTAAGTATTATTTTGCTTGATAAAATTAATTCTATGCAAACTTATGAAGAAATTCATAATCTTTTAATGCGTTTTGCTGGTGGGATTTTGATTTTACAGTTTGCATACCATAGTTTATTTACTTATTTATATGGCGCAACTTTAGGAAAAATGCTTTTGAAGATCATGGTGATTGATCAAGAATTGCTAGATAAACCAAATTTTACTCAAAGCGCTCTAAGAGCAGGTGTAAGACAAATTAGTGATATGTTGTATGGTTTAGGATTTGCTTGGGCTTTGAGTAATATTGTTTTGAAAACTTGGCATGATTATGCAGCCAAAACAGTGGTGACAGATCTTGCGTAAAATATTGCTTTCTTTAGCTTGCGTAGGGAGTTTGTATGCTTCTAAGGTAGACATTTATGCTTTAGATGTTGTAAAAACAAATGATATTATAGAAGCAAAAAACAATGTGGTTGTAGTTTCTGATTTGTATTTAATAACCGCAAGCGAGGCTAAATTTAATGAAACAACTAAAGATTTAGAATTGTTTGGTGATGTAAATATCTTACGAGGGCAAAAAGAAAGAACCAATTCTACTTATACTAAAATTAATCTTAAAGATAACACAACAGCTTTTAAAAATTTATTTTTTTCAAATAACGATTTAGAGGTTTGGTTGCAATGTCATCAAGCAGATTTAAATGATAAGTTTGTTGTAACTAAAAAGTCGGTTGTTTCTAGTTGCAATGTTGAAAATCCTGATTGGGAAATTCGTTTTGATGAGGGTAAATTAAATAAAGAGAGTAATTTTTTACATCTTTATAATGCAAGATTGTATGTAAAAAATACCCCTGTAATGTATTTGCCGTATTTTGGCTTTAGTGTAGACACTAAAAGGAAAAGTGGTTTGTTAATTCCTCAGGTGGTTTTAAAACAAAGCGAGGGGTTATATTATAACCAACCAATCTATTATGTTATTGATGATAATGCAGATATTCAATTTGAACCTCAAATTAGGACAAAAAGAGGCTATGGATTATACTCAACTTTAAGATTTATTGATAGTCCTTATTCTCAAGGTGAAATTAGCGGTGGTATTTTTGGAGAAAAATCAAGCTACAAAAAAGAAGAAAATTTAAAAAATAAAGAACATTATGGTTTAGAGATTAAATATTCAAGTGAAGCTTTATTCAAGAGCCTTTTGAGTGATGAATTTCAAGAAGGCTTATGGATTGATGCTACTTATTTAAATGATGTAGATTATATGAACTTAAGCTCTAGCGCAAAAACTGAAGCTTCTTTGGTTACCTCAAAAATAAATTATTTCTTATCTGATGATGATAATTATTATGGTGCTTATGCGAAGTATTATATAGACACTTCTAAAATTAGCAACAAAGATACCATGCAAGAATATCCATCTTTTCAATATCATAGATATTTAAATGGTTTTTTTGATAACTATATACAGTATAGTTTAGATGCTTCTTTTCATAGATATTATAGACATACGGGTATTTATGCTAAAACTTTAGATTTTGATTTGCCTTTAATTTATCATACAAGTTTTTTGGATGATTTTTTAAATTTTGCCTTTACAGAAAGAGTTTATGCAAATTTTGTAGATTATTCTAATACAGATATTAAAAATCAAGAGCATTTGTTTAGAAATTCACATAATTTTTCTTTATATACAGATCTTTCTAAACCTTATGAAAATTTTTATCACACTTTATATTTAGGTGCTAATTATTTTATACCTGGAGCCAAATCAGGTAAAATTACCGAAGATTTTATAGAATTAAAAGATGATCCTGGGCAGTTTAATTTTTCGATGTATCAGTATTTTTATAGTGCTTTAGGCAAAAAAAAGCTATACCATAGTTTAAAGGCTAAGTATTTTACCAAAGAAGGTAGTTTTGGTGGTTTTGATAATGTTGTGGAATATTTTTATAATGATTATATAAGTTTAAGAAATGAGGCAGAATATTCAGGAGTAGATAATCGCTTTGATAAAGTATTTAGTGAGGCCTTATTTGATTATGGTGAGTGGAAAGTTAGTTTAAATCATGCTTATAGAATATATGAAAAAGAAAAATATAATTTTTTAGGAACTAAAGCTCAGTATGATATAAATACCAACTATCAAATATTTGGTGGTTTGTGGTTTGATTTGAATAAAGATCCTGAAAAATGGGAGATAGGTTATACTTATCAAAGAAAGTGTTGGAATTATTCTTTGATGTATCGTAAGGATATTTCACCTAAACTTACTAGTGGTGGGATTAGCGCTAAAGATCAAAGTGGTGTGTATTTTATGTTTAATTTTTATCCTTTGGGCGGTGTATCTTATGATTTTTCTCTGGAAGAAAATGAAAGGTCTATATAATGTTTTTTGAAGATGAAAAAGATGCGCTTGAAAGATTATATGATTTACTTCCACTAAATAAATTAAAAGATTATATTATTATTACTCCTTCTTTAAAATCTATAGTTTTTGTTGATGTATTGGCAAAAAAATTAGAAATACCCTATGATTTTTTATTTACAGAGCAAATCAAAGCTCCTAATAATGATGAATGTCAAATAGCTATGATTAGCGAAACAAAAGAATTGGTTTACAATGAAGCCTTAGTTAAGGCTTTTGATATAAGCTTAGATTATATTTATGGTGAGGCAAATAGAACTTATGAAGAAAAAATTTTAAAGAATGTATATCGTTATAGAAAAGGTAATCTTTTAAAAGATTTAAAAGGAAAAAATATTTTAATGTTGCATGAGGGGTGTGAGAGTGGGATTACTGCTTCTTCATGTATAAAAAGTTTGTTAAAAGAAGAGGTTAGTAGTATTATTTATGCCACCGCTTTAATGCCAAGTGATGTATATGATTATATTAGTGTTTTTGCAGATGAGGTTTATTGCGTGCAAAAAATTGATCATTTTGTAGATATTGAGTTTTATTTTAAAAATAAAACGATTTTGCAAGCTCACGAAATTTTAGATATTTTAGAAGAAAGTAGGTATTATTTACCTTTAAAAAAATAAATTTATATCTGAGCAATAAGTTGTTTAGATATAAATTTATAGGCAAAATAAAAACAGGCTTTTTAAGTTTTAGTTTTTAAAATTTAAAAAGCTTATTTGGTTTTGCCTATGATAAAAATTTAAAGGAAAATCATGCGACATGAAATAAATATCAATAATCACCTTGAAATATTTGATACCGATAAAGTGGCAAAACAAGCAGCAGGTGCAGTTTTAATGCAAGAAAAAAATGCAGTGGTTTTGGCAACTGTAGCCAGAGAAGAAAAAATGGTAGAAGAGGATTTTTTGCCTCTTACAGTACAATATATAGAAAAAGCTTATGCAGCAGGTAAAATTCCAGGAGGTTATGTAAAAAGAGAAACTAAGCCAGGCGACAATGAAACATTAAGCGCTAGGATTATAGATAGAAGTTTAAGACCTCTTTTTCCAAAAGGATATGCATATCCAACTCAAATTGTTGTAATGGTTCTTTCTGCTGATCCTGAAGTAGATTTGCAAGTGATGAGTTTAAACGCTGCAAGCGTTGCTTTGTATTTAAGTGATATCCCTATTAAAGCACCTGTTTGTGGTGTAAGAATAGGTCGTATAAATAATGATTTTGTTTTAAATCCAAGCAATAGCGAGTTAAAAAATAGCACTTTAGATCTTTATGTAGCAGGCGTTAAAGATGAGCTTTTAATGATAGAAATGAGAGCTTTGGCAAACAAGCAAGATGATAAACACCGTATGAATGAACTTAGCGAAGATGATACTTTAAAGGCTTTAGATTTTGCAAGTAGTGCAATCTTGCGTGGTTCCAATGAATATGAAAAAGCATTTGCTGCTTATAGAAAAAATTCTAAACTTGAGTTTAAAATAGAGTCAGATAATATTCAAATTATTGACTATATAAAAAATACTTATATAACAAAACTCAAAATTGCTATTAATCAAATGGCAAAAAGTGAAAGGGCAAGTGAAATTTTACAAATAGCAAAAGAGATTGAAAGTGAATCTATAGCTATTGAAAACGAATGGAAATTTGAAGATATTGAAAAAGCTTTACATGCATGCAAAAGAGAACTTATTAGAAACCAAATTATTAATGAAAATAAAAGAGCAGATGGTAGAGGTTTAAAGGATGTTAGAAAAATAGACATAGAAACAAATATTTTACCAAGTGCACATGGATCTTGTCTTTTTACTAGAGGGCAAACCCAAGCCTTAGTTGTGGCCACCTTGGGAAATGATAATGATGCGCAAATGTCAGATATGCTTACAGAAAAAAACCCAATTTGTGAAAAATTTATGGTTAATTATAATTTTCCAGGTTTTTCGGTGGGCGAAGCTAGCCCTATAAAAGCTCCTGGCAGAAGAGAGCTAGGCCATGGAAATTTAGCAAAAAGAGCTTTGTATCCTAGTGTTGATACAGATTATGTTCATACAATTCGTTTGGTTTCTGAAATTTTAGAAAGCAATGGTTCTAGTTCTATGGCTACTGTTTGTGGTGGTGCATTGGCTTTAAGAGCTGCAGGGGTAAAAAGTGAAAAACTAGTAGCAGGTGTGGCGATGGGGCTTGTTTTTGAAGATGAAAAATATGCTATTTTAACCGATATCATGGGGCTTGAAGATCATGATGGAGATATGGATTTTAAAGTAGCAGGAAGCTATGATGGAATCACTGCTTTGCAGATGGATATAAAACTTGGTGGTATAGAGCAACAGGTTTTAAAAGAGGCTTTATATCAAGCAAAAGAAGCTAGGGAGCACATTTTGCAATTAATGGAAGAGGCTAATCAAAACATAGTTGTTAATGAAGCTATTTTGCCAAAGATTGAAATTTTTAATGTAGACCCAAATAAAATTCCTGATATTATAGGTCAAGGCGGTAAAACCATTAAAGAAATTATTGAAAAATTTGAAGTTAATATTGATTTAGATAGAGATAAAGGTGAGGTTAAAATAGCAGGAATTGATCATGATTTGATTTCTCAAAGTAAAGAGTATATATTAAATTTACTTCACTCTAAAGGTTCTAACAAAAAGCGTGACAAAAAGGAAATGCCTAAATTTGATATCGGTGAAGAATTTCTAGGACGAGTTCAAAAGGTTGTAGAATTTGGAGTTTTTGTAGAACTTAAAGAAGGCGTGGATGGTTTATTACATAATTCCAAGATTAAAGAAAAGTTAGAAGTGGGACATGAAATTAAAGTTAAAGTTGCAGAAATCAAAAACGGAAAAGTATCTTTAGACTTAGCCTAAATTTTGAGTATATAAAAAAATATGCTCAAAATTTTATATTATATCTTGACAAAAGAATATTCTTTTGGCATAATTTCGTTTTTTGATTGTCTCGTTAGCTCAG